>JBCDKT010000034.1 GCA_038746285.1 Bacteroidota bacterium | reverse complement strand
GAATCCACGCCACGATGGCACCGCGTGCCGACGCTGCATGGATTCCCGATCTGGGTCGGGAATGACTCGGTTTCGGGGCTTGTGACATCAGAACGGCGTTTCTGCGCTGTCTGAGGAGGTCAAGTTGCTAACAAGCTCTAGCGAGGTCAGGGAGAAACCTCGCGTCGTCCCGACCCGTCCCACGCCAGACTTCTCTGGTTCCGCGTCTATGTCTGCCTCTGATCTCCGTGCGCCGCGCCGGCTGCTGCTGCTCTTCGGCGCGCTCGTTGCTGCCGCCAACCTCGTCGGCTGGACGATGGCGGACTGGATGCGCTACGGCGAGTGGACTACGACCGGCATCGAGCGGGCGGTGTTCGTGCTCTGCGCCGTGCTCGCGCTCTACATCGTGCTCCGCCTCGCGCTCCTCGTGACGCACCAGGACACGGTCAAACCCTGAAGTCGCGCACCGATGCTGCCTGGCTCGTCTGGTTCGGTTCGGCTCGTGGCACTCGGCCTCGCGGGGGTGGTTCTGGTGGTGCTGGCCCCGCGCCTGTTCGCGCTCGACGCACTGAGCTGGTGGGTGACGGTGGCCGTGGGGGTGGCGATAGGGCTAGCCGTCACCGTGCTCGGGTATGCGAAGCGGGATTCTACCGAAACGCACGGCGACCAGCCAGACGAATAGGGACCCGGCAGTCCGTTCAGGGGTTATACTGCGCTCTGCTCGGAAGCGCTTTCTACACCTACCGACCCGGACTGATGACTGACGACCAGACTACGCTCGAAGCTCGTCCCAGCGATCTCGCCGAGTACAAGTCGGCCTACGAGAAAGGCGACGAGGCCGGCCTCGACCCGCGCTGCATCCCGCACGACCTCGACGGCGACCCGCCGCTCGGCGACGCCATCGCCCCGCCGACCTACCCCGAGGGCGACCACGAGACGTGGAACTTCCTCTTCAGCCGGCAGCTGGACCTCCTGCCCGGGCGGGCCAGCGAGACCTACCTCGACGGCGTCGAGCGTCTCGGCCTCGGAGCCACCGGCATCCCCGCGCTGCGCGACCTCAGCCGCGTCCTGACGCGCGCGACCGACTGGACCATCGCCCGCATCCCCGGCCTCCTCCACGAGCGCGACTTCTTCCGCCTCCTCTCCGAGCGCAAGTTCCCCTCCACCGACTACATTCGCGGCAAAGAAGAGCTCGACTATACCCCCGCGCCCGACATGTTCCACGACATCTTCGGGCACATGCCGACGCTGACCCAGCCGGCGTTTGCCGACTTCTACCAGCTCTTCGGCCAGGCGGCGCTCGATGCGAAGGGCGTGGACCGGCAGAGCCTGGAGCGCTTCCACTGGTTCACGGTCGAGTTCGGTCTCGTCCAGGACCCGTCGGGGTACCGCCTCTTCGGGGCCGGCATCATGTCGTCGAAGGGCGAGGTGCTCAACGCGCTCTCGGACAACGTGGAGCACCGGCCGTTCTCGCCGGAGGGCGTCGTCAGCCAGGACTACGACGTGTGGCACCTCCAGCCCATCCTGTTCGTCCTGGAGAGCTTCGAGCAACTCGTTGAGGAGTTCGAGGGTTGGGCCAAAAGCCGCAAGCTGCTCTGAGTGATGGAGGCCCCGCTGCTCCGGTTCGTTTACGCTGCCAATATCCTGCTGGCGGGCAGCGTAGGCTGGTCCAGCCTCTTCGCGCCGGACCAGGCACAGAACAGCGTGTTTGCAGGAACCGCGTCACCGGATGCAGCGCTCGGCGTGGTGGGGGCTTTCTGGTGCACCGTGGCGATTCTCTCGGCGGTCGGACTGTTTTTGCCCGAGCAGATGGCCGTCCTGCTCGTCGTACAGTTGGTCTACAAGGCGCTCTGGCTCCTCGCCTTCGCTATGCCTGCGTGGCGTGCCGGCGAGGCGGCCGTGCCCAGCGGCGTCGCGGTCAGCTTTGCACTCTGGGTGGTAGTCCTTCCGTTTGCGATTCCGTGGCGCACGCTTTTTACGCCGGGATAGGACGGAGGCACTTCCGCATGCCTGCGCTGTTTTCTGCGAAGGCTACGGCAATATCAGGCCGCCGCCCTTGTTTATGTCGTGAGCGCGTTATTACTCTACGGCATAGCCCATCCCATCTCTGCTATGACTACCACTCCATCTCACACGCCTGACGATCAGGAACGCCTCGTCGTCGAGGTCCACGGTCACGTGCAAGGTGTCGGCTTCCGGTACTTCACGCGCGGCGTCGCCCGCAAGCTCAACATTCGCGGCCTCGTCCGCAACGACCCCAACGGCATCGTCACGGTCGTCGCCGAGGGGCCGAGCGAGGCCCTGAACGAGTTCCTGAGCGCGCTCCACCAGGGGCCGGACCTCGCCGAGGTCGACGAGGTCGACGAGTCCTGGGAGGCCGCCCGCGGCCGGTTCGACGGGTTCTCCATCGAGTACTACTAGGCACCGCATGGACTACCGCCGCGCGCTCGTCCTCGCCCCCCACACCGACGACGCGGAACTCGGCTGCGGCGGCACGCTCGCCCGCCTCCTCGAGGCCGGCACCGAGGTCCATGTGATGGTCTTCTCGACCGCCAGTGACTCGCTCCCGGCCGACGAGCCGCCGGACACGCTCCGCCGCGAGTTCGCCCAGGCTGCCGAGACGCTCGGCATACCCGAGGCGCACCGCCACGTCTACGACTACCAGGTCCGCCGGCTCTCGTACTCGCGCCAGGAGGTGCTCGAAGAGATGGTCAGCGTGCGGCACCAGGTCGAGCCGGACCTCGTGCTGCTGCCTTCGGGGCACGACCTTCACCAGGACCACCAGGTCGTCCACGCCGAGGGGCTGCGGGCGTTCAAGGACGTGACGGCGCTGGGCTACGAACTGCCCTGGAACCACGTCACGTTCGACGCCCAGGCGTTCGTCACCCTCGCCCCGCGCCACCTCGACGCCAAGTGGGCGGCGCTTCAGGCCTACCGGTCGCAGTTTGAATTGCAGCGACCGTATTTCTCGCGGGACTTCGTCGACGGCCTTGCCCGCGTGCGCGGCACCCAGGTCAAGGTCGAGATCGCGGAGGCGTTCGAGGTCGTCCGGGTCAAGTGGTAGCCGCGCTCCGGGTGCTCGTCACCGGGGCCGGGGCCCCCGGCATCCGGGGGACGCTCTACGCGCTACGCGCCGGAGCCGGCGACCGGCCGCTCGTCACCGTTGGGGTAGACCTGAGCGAGCAGGCGGTCGGGCGGTACCTCGTCGATGCCTTTCACCCCGTCCCGCCGCCGGAGTCGCCAGGCTATCTCGACGCCCTCCGCGCCGTCTGCCGCGCCGAGCGGGTCGACCTCGTCCTCCCCCAGACGACCCGGGAGACTGCCGTCCTCTCGCGCCACCGCAACGCGTTCAGCGAGGCGCGGGTGATGGTGAGCGGAGCCGAGGCGGTCGAGGCCGCCAACGACAAAGGGGCCGTGCTGCGTGCGTTCGACGGCCTCGGCCTGCCGGCTCCCGCGTGGCACCTCGCCCGGAGCGAAGCCGGCCTCGTCGAGGCTGCCGAAGCGCTCGGGTATCCCGACGTGCCGGTCGCGGTCAAGCCGCCGGTCTCGAACGGGATGCGCGGGCTCCGCATTCTGCGCGAGGCCGCGTGGGACGCCCGCCGCTTCCTCACCGAAAAGCCGAACGGGGTCGAGGTCTCGCTCGGCGACCTCCTCGCCGTCCTCCGGCGCGGCGACGCGTGGCCCGACCTCCTCGTGACGGACTATCTGCCCGGCCCGGAATACTCCGTCGATGCGTTCGCGGGTGACCGCCTCGCCGCAGCGATGCCGCGCCGCCGGGACGCGATCCGCAGCGGCATCTCGTTCGAGACTACGCTCCTGCCGGACCGCGCCGACCTGACCGAGCCGACGCTACGAGCCGCACAGCACCTCGGGCTCCGCTACGCCTTCGGGTTCCAGTTCAAGGAGGACGCAGACGGCGTGCCGCGCGTGCTCGAGTGCAACCCCCGCGTGCAGGGGACGATGGTAGCGAGCGTTTTCGGCGGCCTCAACGCCGTCTGGCTCGGCGTCCAGGAGTGCCTCGGCGAGACGCCCCGTGCGTTGCCGGACTCCCTCCGCACCGCAACCTTCCGCCGCTACTGGGGTGGCCTCGGGATTGTGGACGACGAGGTGACTGAGGTTTGAGGATGGGAGGAATGGGGGGAATGGGGGGAATGGGGGGAATGGGGGGAATGGAATAAAAACCGAGAAAACTACCGAGACTGTTGCGCTCCGCGCCTAGCTTCCGCTCTTCCGCTCTTCCGCTCTTCCGCTCTTCCGCTCTTCCGCTCTTCCATGCTGCCTGACCTCTTCCAGGGCCGCGTGCTCTTCCACTGCCACACCCACTACACCGACGGCACGCCGACGGCCGACGACTACGTGCGCTGGGCCGCGGCGCGCGACCTCGACCGCGTCGTCTTCCTCGAACACATCCGCCGCGCGCCGACGTACGATGTCGGTACCTTCGCCGAGGAAGTCCAGGAAGCGGGGAAGCGGCACGAGGTCCCTGTCGTGCTTGGCTTCGAGGCGAAGGTGCTGCCGGGCGGCGCACTCGACATCGCCGACGAGCACCTTGCCCTCGCCGCTGTCATCGGCGTCGCCGAGCACGCGTTTCCCGAGGACATCACCCTGTGGGACGCGTCGCTCCGAGCCGCTTTTGCTTTTGCCGGGTCCCTGGACGTTCCGGCCGTATGGGTTCATCCGGGCCTTCGCCTGCAGAAGTGGCACCGGCTCGACGCGGAGCAGGCGCGCTACGCGTCGCTCCTCGACGCCGCGCAAGACGCTGGGTTGCTCGTCGAGCAGAACGCCCGCTACCGGCTCGTGCCTGACGACGTGCTGCCGCTCGTCCGGCCGGAGTGTCTCGTCCGGGGCATTGACGCGCACCGGATCGAGGACGTAGAGCGGTTCTTCGCGCCCTAGAATTCCTGCATCATCTTCTTGCCGACGGCGAGCACAGCTTTCGTCGGGGCGAAGCGGGCGGCGGCAGCCATCACCTTGTTGTTGAGGCCGCTGATGACGGTGTGCTCGTTCTCCAGCAGGGCTTCGAGGCCGACGCGGGCGACTTTTTCGGGCGTCTCCGCGGCCCGCCCGCCGGGGACGCCGTCCATGTCGGCGCGCTCGAAGAATCCCGTATCTGTCGGACCGGGGCAGAGGCAGGTCACGGCGACACCTGTGCCCCCGACCTCGGCGTGGAGCGCTTCGGTGAACGACTTGACGAACGCCTTCGTAGCGGCGTAGACGGCGAAGTAGGGGACGGGCTGGAAGGCAGCGGTCGAGGCGACGTTGAGGACACCGCCGGTGCCGCGCTGCAACATGCCCGGGAGGGCGAGCCGCGTGAGCGTGACGAGGTTCGTGACGTTGAGCGTCACCATGCCCTCGTAGACGCCGGCCTCGTACTCCATGAACGTCCCGATCTTGCCGAACCCGGCGTTGTTGACGAGCACGTCGAGGGCGTGCCCCGCCTCGGTGATCCGGTCGAACAGCCCCTGGGCGGCCCCGGGCGTGCCGAGGTCATGGGCAAACACCTCAGCCTCGGCACCCTGGACGCGCAACTCGTCGGCGAGCCGGTGGAGGGTGTCTTCGGAGCGGGCGGTGAGCAGCAGGCGGGCTCCGTCGCGGGCGAGCTGGCGGGCCATCGCCTCGCCGATGCCGCCGGAGGCACCGGTGACGAGGACGGTACGGCTGTGGTAGGAGCGCATGGGAGAGGGGAGCGTGGGCGGCGTATGTTTGAGGGAGATTGTATCGCACCCCAGAAGGGTTGATCCCATGAAAACCCGGCGCACCCTGCTCGACGCAGCGACCGAGCGGCTCGGCGAGGCCGGGATCGAGAACGTGCGGCGCAACGCAGAGTGGATGCTCGAAGGTGCGCTCGGGCTCGACCGGACCTCGCTGCTAACACGCCTCGACGAGCCGGTGACTGCCGAAGAGGCCGAGGTCTTCGAGACGATGATGAGCCGTCGGCTGAAGCGCGAGCCGCTCCAGTACGTCATCGGCCACGCCGACTTCTACGGTATCCGGCTCCGGGTCACGCCCGCCGTGCTCATCCCGCGCCCCGAGACGGAAGAACTCGTCGAGGCCGCGCTCGAGCGGCTCGAAGACGTGCCGAAGCCGTGGGTGCTGGACCTCGGGACCGGTAGCGGAGCCATCGCCCTCGCCCTCAAGCACGAGCGGCCCGACGCCGAGGTCTTCGCCTGCGACCTCTCCGAAGACGCCCTCGCCGTCGCGGCCGAAAACGCCGACCGGCTTGCGCTCGACGTGTCGTTCATCCGCGCCGACATCCTCGCGCCGGTCTTCGCTGAGGGCGTCCCCCCGTGCTTCGACCTGCTGGTCTCCAACCCGCCCTACGTCCCCGATGCTGAGGCGGCCATGCTCGAACCCGAGGTGCGCGACTTCGAGCCGCCGGCCGCCCTTTTCACCGGCGACGACCCGCTCGTGCACTACCGCGCCATCGCCGGCCACGCCGCGCGCGTGCTCAAGCCCGGCGGCCTCGTCGTCGTCGAAACGCACGCGGACTACGCCGACGCCGTCCGCGACCTCCTCGCCGAGAGTGGCTTTGCCGACGCCGGCGTCAAGGACGACCTCGCGGGCCGGCCTCGCATCGCCTGGGGACACTTCAGGTCATGAGTAGGCCGATGCGCGTGCTCCTCTCGTGGAGTTCGGGGAAGGACGCGGCGTGGGCGCTCCACGTCCTCCGGCAACGCGCCGACGTGGAGGTGGTCGGGCTGCTGACGACGCTGAACGAGGCCGCCGACCGCGTGGCGATGCACGGCGTGCGCCGCTCGCTCGTCGAAGTGCAGGCCGAGGCCGCGGGGCTCCCGCTTCGGACAGTCGGCCTGCCGTGGCCGTGCTCGAACGAGGCCTACGAAGCGCGCCTAGCCGACGCCTTCGCTGCTGCTCGTACCGACGGCGTGACGCACGTCGCCTTCGGCGATCTCTTCCTGGACGACGTTCGCGCCTACAGGGAGCGCCAGCTCGAACCGACCGGCCTCGACCCGCTCTTCCCGCTCTGGGGCCGTGACACGCATCTCCTCGCCCGCGAGATGCTGGGTGCTGGGCTCCGAGCCGTGCTGACTTGCATCGACCCGGCCCGCCTCGACCCGAGCTTTGCCGGGCGTCCGTACGACGCGGACCTCTTAGCGGCGCTCCCCGAAGGCATCGACCCCTGCGGCGAGCACGGCGAGTTCCATACCCTCTGTCACGCCGGGCCGATGTTCGTCCGTCCGATCCCCATCGAGACAGGGGAGACCGTCGAGCGCAGCGGCTTCTGGTTCGCCGACGTCCGACCTCGGCACACTCGGGCTGTGTAGATTAGGGAGGCGAGCGGAGTGCCACACTCTCCGGCGCCCTCCGTCTATCATCTGGAGACTCTGTCATGCTACGTGGCATCTGCCTTCCTCTCTTCATCCTCACCGTGGCCTCACTTGGCGTCGCACCGGCCGCGCAGGCGCAGGGCGTCGCGGTCAACTCCGTGCAGTTCTCGCCCGACGGGACGCAACTCGTCACGGCTGCCTCGGACCGCACGCTCCGCATCTGGGACGTGGCTACCGGCGACCTCGCGCGCACGCTACCCGGGCACGACGAGTACGTCGTCTTCGCCGCGTGGTCGCCTGACGGGGAGACGCTCGCCAGCGCCAGCTACGACGGGACGGTCAAGCTGTGGGACGCTGCCACAGGCGCCGAGCGCATGACGCTCCGCGGGCACGAGGGGACGCTGTTCTACGCCGCGTTCTCGCCCGACGGGCGCCACCTCGCCAGCGCAGCCACCGAAGGTGAAGTGATCCTCTGGGATACGGCGAGCGGCGAGACCAAGCGTCAGTTCACGGCGCACGAGGAGGTCACCGCCTCGGCGAACTTCTCGCCCGACGGGCGTACGCTCCTCACAGCCGGCCGCGGAACGCTCCTGCGGCTCTGGCACGTCGGCGACGCCACCTTGCAGCAGGCGTGGTCGCCGCCTGGGCTGACCTTCACGACGGGCGTCTTTGGTCCCGAGGGTCGCCGCGTGGCAGGTGGTGGCAGCAGCGGGACGATCCACGTCTACGACCGCACGACGGGAGAGGGCACCCGGTTGGAGACCGATGTGTTCGTCAACTCGCTCACGTTCGCACGCGGTGGGACGCGCATCGCGGGCGCCTACGGCGACGGCCGGCTCCGCGTGTGGAACGCCGACACGGGCGCGCTCGACTACGAGGTGCAGGCCGACCCCGAGATCGCCTTCTTCGTCGCCGCCTCGCCGGACGGCGGGACGCTCGCGACGGTCGGCCAGGACACACGCATCCGGCTCTGGGACGCCGCCACCGGCGAGCGCCTGCGCGTCATCGAACGGTGACGGTGCCGGGAAGCTGCGCGAGCGTGAGGCGGTACTGCCGGACGAACGCGGGCTTCACGACGGACGCCACGGCCCCCATCACGCGGTAGAGGCGCGGGACCTCGCCGCGCAGCCACCGGCTCGGCCGGAACAGCGGGAACGACTCCTCGACCTGCAGCCCCCACGCTTCGAGTTCGGACACCTCCTCGACCGTCCATGTGACGCGTGCGGTGCAGTGGCGGAACGCGTCGCGCCCGTCCTGGCGTTCGGCGAAATAGCGCGTTGCCGTGTCGAAGAAGACGTGCGCGCCGGGGAAGCGCGCGGCGAGGTCCGCGTAGAGTTTTTGGTTGGTCTCGGCGGGGACGAAGAGCGTGCTCGCCTCGCTCGCGAACAGCACCGGCCCGTCGGTCTCGGCTGCGAGCGCGTCCATCCATTCGGTCTCGAACGCCGACGAGGCAATCGCCCGCCGCCGCTCGGTCTCGTCGAAGAACCGGTGCCAGAGCGCGATCACGTCGGGCACGTCGAGGTCGCGCCAGCGGACGCGCCCGTCGTCGACCCGCTCGAAGCGCGTGTTGAGCCCACACCCGATCTCGACGACCGTTCCGCCGGGGTGCGCCGCCATCCAGCGCTCGACGATCCGGTCGTAGATCCGCGTCCGCAGGACGGCCCCCCGTGCGCTCGGCCCGTCGAACTTGGCGAAGTCGTAGTCGAGCGCGGCGACGATGGCCTGCGCCTTCGGGTCGCGCAGGACCGGCCGGGAGCGATCCATCTCCATCGCCCGCCCGACGAGCGGGATCATCAGCGTCTCCTCGACCGCGCCGAGGTGGCCGGTCGGGACCCGCGAGGCCGAGGCAGGATCGGCAGGCATCTCAGGGTAGGGTGATGCGGAGGCCGGCACCGAGGTGGCGGCCCTCGATGGGGCCGTAGACGTAGGCCGTGTCGAAGGTGTCGCCGAAGCCGGGGGTGCCGTCGTAGTAGCCGACGAGCGGGCTGGGCTGCCGGTAGTCGAAGACGTTGCGCACGGCGACGTAGAGTTGCCCGAGTGTGCCGTTGGAGAGTGTGAGGTCGCGGGTGAGCTGGAGGTCGTGGACGGTGTAGGTCGGCGACTCGGAGCGTAGCGGCTCGCCGGTGGCGGCTTCGTAGGCGATGCGCGTCTCCGGGGCGTAGTCCGGCAGGCGCATCGGACCCGTGAGGCGGGCGGTGTAGTCGACGGTGAAGGCGGCGGGCGCGTCCCACGTCAGCGTTGCCGTGCCCTGGACCTCGGCGGCAAACTCCAGCGGGCGGGTGGTGCCGCCCTCCTCCACGAACACGTCGAGGAGCGTCAGGCCGAGCGTGTAGCGGAGACGCGTGCCGAAGAGCGCCTGCTGCGCCTGAAGTGCGAGGCCGCGCGTCGTCGCGCTGCCGTCGAGGTTGGCGTAGCGGATCTCGCCCGGCACCGAGTAGTCCGGCTCGATCTTGTTCGAGAACTGCGTCCAGAACGCGTCGAGGTCGAGCGTGAGCGGGCTGGTGCCGAGCGGGAGAATCTGCTGGAGGCTCGCTGTCGCGCTGACACTCCGCTCCGGGTCGAGGTTTTCGAGGATGACCGTTGCCCGTCCGCCGGTGTAGGCGGCGTGGTCCTCGGTGAAGAGGTTGACCACCCGGAAGCCGGTGCCGGCGTTGAGCCGCGCCGTCGTGTAGCGCCCGGGCGACCATTTCATCGCAGCCCGCGGCGACGGGATGAAGCCGTGCTCGCTCTGGTAGTCTACGCGCAGCCCGCCGAGGACGCGGACGTTGGCCCCGACGGGCACCTCGTCCTGCACGAACACGCCGGGGATGAACCGGTCGTCCGGCTGGTTTTCGAGGAGGATGCCGGCGTCGTCGAAGACGCCCGTCGCGCCGGACTCGTCGTCGTAGCGGTCGAAGCGGAGCGTAGCCCCGGCGAGGACGTCGTGGCTGCCGAAGACAGTGCTGGACAGGTCGGGCGTCCAGAGCGCCTGGGAGAACGCGTTGAACTGGCGCGCCCTGTACCCCTCGTCGCCGTAGAACGAGTCCTGCCAGTGCCCGCTCGTCGCGGCCTGGAGCGTGAGGTCCGGGCGGAGCTTGACGAGGCCGAGGACCTCGAACCGGTTTGTGCGAATGCTCTCGCCGTAGATATCGGAGGAGCCGCGCAGCCCGTCGGGATCGGCAAGGAACGCCTCGACGCCGTTCGCGCGGTCCTCGTAGTACACCTTCGCCGCGAGGCTGGCCTTCTCGAAGCCGCTGGCGTCGGCGAGGTTCGCCTTGCCGAACAGTGCGAGACGGGTGTCGAGCACGCGGTCGGAGAAGCCATCGCCGTTGTTGTCGTGGAACTCGGGCGCGTGCTGGACGGTGCCGCTGACGAGCGTCGCGAGGCGGCCCCGCGTCGGGACGACCGCGAACTCGCCAGCCAGCTCGGTGTGGGTCGTCCCGAAGGCATTGACGGAGAGCCGCGGTGCGGTGCGCGGGTCCTTCGTGATGATGTTGATCACGCCGCCGAGCGCCTCGGAGCCGTAGAGCGTGGACATCGGCCCCTTGACGACCTCGACCTGCCTGATGAGCATCGGCGAAATCCCGTTCAGCCCGTAGACCGTCGCGAGGCTCGACATGACCGGCATCCCGTCGATCAGGACCGCCGTGTTCGGCCCCTCGATGCCGTTGATGCGGATGTTGTTGGTGTAGCAGACGCCGCAGTCGATCTGCTGGTAGAGCCCGTTGACGCGCTCGACGGCGTCCATCACGTTGGCCGACGGGACCGTCTCCAGAAAGCGCGCCGGCAGCACCTCGACGCGCACCGGCGACTCGCGCAGGCCGACCTCCTGCATCGTCCCGGTCACCACGACTGCGCCCGCCTCGTACGTCGCCGCCTCCAGCACGACGTCGAGCTGCGCCGTATCGCCGGTGACGACGGTCACCGCTTCCTCGGCAGGCTCGAACCCGACAGCAGAAACGGAGAGTGTGTACGTTCCGGCCGCAGGGAGGGTAAGCCGGAAGCGCCCATCGGCGTCGGCGGCGGTGCCGAGGACCGTGCCAGCGACCTGAACCGTGGCGAGCACCACTGGCTCGCCACCCGACGTGACGCGGCCTTCGACGGCCGGCTGCGCAGCGAGCGGGACGGCGAGGAGAAACAGGAGAGCCGGGAGGTGTCTATGGAGCATGGCTGGGTGCCGTCTGGGCTACGATTGCGCGTCCGAGAGGGCCGCGTCGAGAATAGGTAGGAGAGCGTCGGGTTCGAGGAAGCCCGTGACGCGGCCGAGCACGGCCCCGTCGGGCGCGAGCAGGACGAGCGACGGCGGGGCCTCGACGCCGAGCCGCCCAGCCCACGCGGCCGGGCTGAGCCGGTAGGGGCCTACCTGCTGCTTGCTGTCGCGGTCGTCGAGGTCAAGCCGGGCGAGTACGAACCGCTCGAAGCGCGCGCGCACGGCGGCAGCGGCGAACGTGGTCTGCTCGATCCGGTGGCACGGCGCGCACCAGTCGGCGTGCGCGTAGACCACGATGGGGCGGTCGGTCGCGGCGGCGTCCGCGAACGCCCCCGGCAGAGTCGTCCACGGCAGGTCGGCCTGCGGTTCGGGCTGGGCCGAAGCCGCTACGGCGAGCAGGAGCAGTATGAGTGTTCGGCGAATCATGATTTTAGGACAACCTAAAACAAACTCTGGTTCCTGTCAAGAGTATCTTGGTGTGCATCCTAATTATCTGTCATGTCTCCACACACCCAGGCCGTCGAGGACTACCTCAAGGCGATCTACGACCTCGGGCGCGGCGCGGCCGTCGCCACCTCGGCCCTCGCCGAGCGGCTCGGCGTGACCGCGGCGTCGGTCACCGGGATGGTCAAGAAGCTGGCCGAGATGAACCTCGTGACGCATGAGCCTTACCGCGGGGTGAGGCTGAGCGAGGCCGGACGGAAGATTGCGCTCGAAGTCATCCGCCACCACCGGCTCATCGAGGCCTACCTCCACGAAGCGCTCGGCGTCCCCTGGGACCGCGTTCACGCCGAGGCCGAGCGGATCGAGCACGTCCTTTCCGAAGACCTCGAGGCCCGCATGGCCGACGCCCTCGGCAACCCGACTGTCGATCCGCACGGCGCGCCGATCCCGACGCTCGCGCTCGAAATCGAGGAGCGCGACGTGACGCCGCTCGCCGACCTGGAAGCTGGGCAGCGGGGGACGGTCGCCGAGGTCTCGGACCACGACGCCGACCTGCTGCGCTACGTCGGCGGTCTCGGCCTCTACCCACAGACCCCGGTCGCGGTCGTCGAGGTCGCCCCCTTCGACGGGCCGCTCACGCTCGACGTCGGCGGTACCGAGCAGACCGTCGGCCGCACCGCCGCCCGCTTCGTTCTTATCACTGATATCCAGGACGCCTGATGCCTCGACTTCTTTGCTGCGCTCTGCTTCTTCTCCCGCTCGCTGGCTGTGGACCCGACGCCGGTCCTCCGCAGGACGATCTCAGCGAGCGGCCCGTCCGCGTCGTGGTCACAACGAGCATGATCGCCGACCTCGCCCGGCAGATCGGCGGCGACCGCGTCGAGGTCGAGGGCCTGATGGGGCCGGGCGTGGACCCGCACCTCTACAACGCCAGCGAGGGCGACGTGCGCCGCATGACCGATGCCGACCTGATCTTCTACAACGGCCTCGATCTCGAAGGCAAGATGGCCGACCTCCTCGACCGGATGGAGGACCGGGCGACGGCTGTGACCGACCAGATCGACCGGGCGCTCTTGGACACGCCGCCCGAGTACGAGGGCAGCTTCGACCCGCACGTCTGGATGGACGTCTCAATGTGGAAGACAGCTGCGGCGGCGGTCGGCGGCCGCCTCGCCGCGCTCGACTCGGCGCACGCCGAAGCATACGGTCAGCGTGTTGGGGCGTACGCGGCACAGCTCGACAGCCTCGATGCCTACGTGCGGGCGGAGGCTGCGCGCGTCCCCGAAGGTCAGCGCGTGCTCGTCACCGCCCACGACGCCTTCGGCTACTTCGGCCGTGCCTACGGCTTCGAGGTGCGCGGCCTGCAGGGCCTCTCGACCACGGCCGAGGCCGGGACCGCCGACGTGCAGAACCTCGCCCGTTTCGTCGCCGAGCGGCAGATTCTGGCGCTGTTCGTCGAGTCGTCGGTGTCGGAGCGCTCCATCCGGGCCGTCCGCGAGGCCGTCCGGGCGCGGGGCTTCGAGGTCGAGATCGGCGGCAATCTGTACTCCGACGCGCTCGGCGGCGAGGGGTCGGGTGCAGACACCTACGTCGGCATGATCCGCCACAACGTGGACACGATCGTCGGAGCGCTCGCGGGCGAGCCGGTCGCCGGGCGGTAGCGCGATGCCGAACGCCATCGACGTCACCGACCTCACGGTCGCCTACCGCGACCGGCCCGTGCTGTGGGACATCGATCTCGCCGTGCCCGAGGGCGTGCTGATGGCGATCGTTGGGCCGAACGGGGCGGGGAAGACGACGCTCATCAAGGCGATGCTCGGCCTCGTGGACGTGGCCGCCGGGCAGACGCTGATCTACGGCGAACCCTACGCCCGGCAGCGCTCGCTCGTCGCCTACGTCCCGCAGCGCGGCTCGGTCGACTGGGACTTCCCGACGAGCGTGCTCGATGTCGTGATGATGGGGCTGTACGGTCGGCTCGGCTGGATCCGGCGACCCGGCAAGAAAGAGAAGCAGGCGGCGCTCGAAGCCCTCGACAAAGTCGGGATGCGGGACCTCGCGGACCGGCAGATCTCGCAGCTCTCGGGCGGGCAGCAGCAGCGCGTTTTCCTCGCCCGTGCGCTCGTCCAGGATGCTCAGGTCTACCTGATGGACGAGCCGTTCCAGGGCGTCGATGCCACGACCGAGCGCGCGATTGTCACCCTGTTGCAAGAGCTTCGGCAGGCGGGCAAGACGCTCGTCGTCGTCCACCACGACCTCCAGACCGTGCCCGAATACTTCGACTGGGTGCTGCTCCTCAACGTCCGCCGCATCGCCGCCGGACCGGTGGATGAGGTGTTCACCGAGGACAACCTGCGGCTAACCTACGGCGGGCGGATTCCGTTTGTGAGTTCGTCTGTGGTCCGTAGTTAGTTGTCCGTGGCTTTTCACCGACGAGAGTTGTGCTATGGCTAAAAGTGACTTCGAGAATCTGCGGGTGTTTCAGATGGCAGAACAGCTTGCGGACGAGGTGTGGGAAGTCGTAAAACCGTGGGATGGATTTGCGAAGCGCACCGTGGGCCAGCAGATCGTGCGGGCAGCCGACAGCGTGGGGGCTAACATCGCAGAAGGGGCCGGACGTGGCACCTACGCCGACAACAAGCGATTCGTTCGGATCGCCCGCGGCTCGCTCTACGAAACCAAGTTCTTCCTCCGCCGCGCCTACAAGCGCAGCCTGCTCACCAAGGATCAGGTTGAGGCATTGCGCCCGCTCATCGAAGACCTCGCCCCAACGCTCAACGCCTACCTCCGCTCTATCGGTCGAACCAAGAACCACTGACCACCCACCACTGACCACGGCCCCCCGTGCTCCACGACCTCCTCTTCGACTACACGCTCCGCACCGTCGCGCTCGGCGCGGCGACGCTCGGGATCGTGAGCGGGTCGCTCGGGACGTACGCCGTGCTGCGGGGGCAGTCGCTCCTCGGCGACGCGATCAGCCACGCGGCGCTGCCAGGAATCGCGCTCGCGTTTCTGCTGACCGGGAGCAAGGCCCCGCTCGTGCTCGTCGTAGGGGCGGCGCTTGCGGGGTGGGTCGGGACGCTCGCCGTGATGACAGTTGTGCGCCGGTCGCGGATTCCGTACGACGCGGCGCTCGGCCTCGTGCTCTCGGTGTTCTTCGGGTTCGGGCTTGTACTTCTCGTCTCGGTGCAGCGGCTGCCGGGCGGGAATCAGGCAGGCCTCGATACATTCTTGTTCGGGCAGGCGGCGGCGCTCGTCGCGAGCGATCTCGTGGTGATGGCGACGCTCGGTGTGGTTGCGCTCGGCGTTGCGCTCGTGTGCTGGAAAGAGTTCAAGCTGCTCGCTTTCGATGAGCAATTTGGCGCGGCCCTCGGCTTTCCGATGCGGCGGCTCGACATCGTCCTGACGACGCTGTTGGTCGTCGCAATCGTGATCGGGTTGCAGACGGTCGGCGTGGTGCTGATGAGCGCGATCCTCGTCGCGCCCGCCGCCGCGGCCCGGCAGTGGACCGACCGGCTCAGCGGGGTGATGGCGCTCGCTGCCTTCTTCGGTGCCCTCGCCGGTGCCGGCGGTGCCATCCTCAGCGCGACGACCGCCCGCCTCCCGACCGGCCCGACGATTGTCCTCTTCGCCGGTGCCCTCGTCGTCGTCTCGCTGCTCTTCGCGCCCGGCCGGGGGCTGGTGGCGGCGTGGCTCCGCGCCCGGCGCAACCGGACGAACCTCCGCGAGATCGGCGTCCTCGAAGACCTCTACACCCTTGCCCTCCAGCACCCGGCCGAGCCGCAGCGTCCACACCCCGTCGCCACCCTCGAGACGATGACAGCGCGGCCCGAGAGCGTCGCCGCCGGCCTCGACGCGCTCGCGGCCCGCGGACTTGCCAAACCGGTGGACGACGGCTGGACGCTGACGGACCGGGGCCTCGCGGCGGCGCAAGCCTTCGCCCGTGTTCCAGCGAACGGAGGACAGAGGACAGCAGACCGAGGGCAGAGGACGAGAAACCAGAAATGGGAAACCAGAAGCGAGAAACCGGGAGCGTGACCTCTACACAACTCGAAATTCAGCTCATCGCGGCCGTGACGGCGGCGGCGTGCGCGCTCCCCGGCGCGTTCCTCGTCCTCCGCCGTATCTCCCTCATGAGCGATGCCATCAGCCACGCGATCCTCCCCGGCCTCGTGCTCGCGTTCTTCGCAACCGAGAACCTCGCTAGCCCCCTCCTGATCGTCGCGGCAGCCGCGACGGGCATCCTGACGGTCGTCCTCATCGAAGCGCTCAGCCGGACCGAGCGCGTGAAGGAGGACGCCGCGATTGGCATCGTCTTCCCGGTCCTTTTCTCGGTCGGCGTTATCCTGATCGCCCGCTTCGCCTCGGACATCCACCTCGACGTGGACGCCGTGCTGCTCGGCGAACTCGCGTTTGCACCGTTCAACCGGTTCGAGGTCGGCGGCGTCGACCTCGGCCCGCAGGCGCTCTGGGTGATGGGACCGGTCCTCGCGCTCAACCTCGTCTTCCTCGCGGTCTTCTTCAAAGAACTAAAGCTCTCGACCTTCGACGCGGGGCTGGCTGCGGCGCTCGGGTTCGCGCCGGGCGCGCTGCACTACGCCCTCATGACGCTCGTCTCAGTGACGGCCGTCGGTGCCTTCGACGCGGTCGGATCGATTCTCGTGGTCGCGCTGATGATTGCGCCGCCGGCGACGGCCTACCTCCTGACCGACCGGCTGACCGTGATGCTCGGCCTCAGCGCGGGCATCGGGGTGCTCGCGGCGATCACCGGCTACTGGACAGCTAACCTCTTCGACACCTCGATCGCCGGAGCGATGGCGACGATGGCGGGCGTCGCGTTTGCGCTCGCGTTCGCGTTCGCGCCGGAGCGCGGCCTCGTCGCCCAGGCGCAGCGGCGGCGCAGCCAGCGCCGGACCTTCGCCTCGACCATGCTGACGGTTCACCTGCTCCACCACGAGCACACGCCGCAGGAGGCGCGCGAGTGCCGCGTGCCGCACCTCCAGGAGCACCTCCGCTGGTCGCCCGACTTCGCCCGCCTCGCCGTCGACGCCGCCGTGCGCGACGGCTATGTCCTGCGCGACGCCGACCGCCTCCGCCTCACCGATCCCGGCCGCGCCTGGGCGCAGGAGTCGATGGTGGACTAGCAGGCACGTCTTGCCGACTACCGGAACCGTCGGTAGATGTCGCGTTGGTGGAGGAAGCATAGAACGATCACCGTCTCCTCTTCCAGCTTCAGCCCAAGGCGGTAGTCACCGATGCGGAGACGATAGTAGTCGCTCCAGCCCTGCATTCGCTCCAGCCCTGCATTCGCTCCACGTTCGCCAGTGTACCGAGCGCTTCAGCATCCTCAATCTGCTCGAGAGCTTTCTGGAGTCGGCCGAGTAGCCTTGCGTCGCCCTTGAGCTTCTTCAGGTCGCGCTCGAAGCTCTCGCGGAAGACGACGTTCAAGAGCGTCCCTCCAGCAGGTCGAAGATCCGCTCTCGGCTGACCTCGTCGGTCGTCTCGCCCTCGCGCATTGCCTCGCCGAAGGCGAGGTCTTCCAGCACGTCCGCGACGATAGCTTCACTCAGCGCCTCGTTGAGCGCCTGCTTGAGTGCGCCGCTGGAGAATACAGGGTCGGACATGGAAAGCTGGAGAGGGTTGGACTAGCTCGCCTCGCGCTGTTGAGAGGCGGTAGACTTCTGCTCCCGGACGCGGCGGACGATCGAGAGCACGAAGCCGACGCCGAGGACGATCGTCCCGAGCCAGAGGAGGCTGATGAACGGCTTGCGGTAGGCCTGCACCACCACCCAGTCCTCCGGCACCGTTCGCGCGCCTTCGACGACGATCTGCACCGCGTCGTTGTCGACCTGCATGCCGGTGAAGGCGAAGCCGAGGTTCCAGTCCGGAATGCGGACGGGGGCAAACGTCTGGCTCCGGTCCGTGCGGATCACGTAGACCGGGCGCACGGTCTCGGTCTCGCCCGTCGCGGTGTTGGTGACGCTCAGGACCGCCCCGACCGCGAGGTCGAGCGAGTCGGCGGGGAGGTCGGTGACCTCGGGGTCGAGCTGGTACTCGGTGAACTCGACGGTGTAGGCGCCGCCGTCGAGCGGGGCGGTCTCGCCCCGGCGGAGGAGGAGTTCGCCGGGGGCGCTCTGGTTCTGCCCGCCGCCCATCATCGCGCTCGGGTAGATGGCGATGTAGAGGTCCTCGTCGACAAACTTCTCGACGTGCGGCTGCTGGATCCACTGCTCGGAGTCGGACTGGTAGACTACGTTCGCGGTCGTGAACGTCCGCCCAGTCGGCGCGGCCACGTCGAGCGCGTAGACCATGCGGCCCCGGTCGTTGAAGTACTTGCCCTCGTAGCCGACGGTCCAGCCCTCGACGGTCTTCTCCTGGCCGAGCTGGAGGATGAAGTTGTCGCGGTCGCCGCGGAGGTCGGCCCCATGGCCGTCGGTGAGCGGGTTGTTAAAGATGGAGGACGAGAAGATGCCGAGCAGCATGAGGGCGAAGCCGACGTGGGTGACCGAGCCGCCGGCGAGCTTGAGGTTGCCGCGCGCGATGCGCCACAGCACGGACCCGTTGCCGTAGAAGGCGAAGAACGACGCGAAGAGCAGGAGCAGCAGCATCAGGCTCTGCCCGTAGCTCGCCCAGAACGCCTCCAGGCCGCCGCCGAGGCCGGCCTCGATGGCCTCCACCGACTCCGCCGCCATGAGCGGAGGCGCGCTCGTCGTCACCGGGACGAACGGGGTCAGGACGATCACGGCGGCCGTCGAGACGACCGTCAGCGCGAGGGGCCGGAGGAGGGCCCGGTTCACGTTCTCGACCGTCATCTTCTTCCACCAGAAGAGCTGCCCCAGCCCGGCGAGGCTCGCCGTGATGACCGCGAGCGGGAGCGTCCAGTTGTTGTAAAACGAGATCGCCACGCCGGCCGGGTTGTCGCGGAAGATGCGCCCCAGGATCGGCGCGCTCGTCCCGACGATGATGACGAGGCCCATCAGGCATAGCGTCAGCGCGCCGGTGAAGATCATCGACTCGCGGCTGAGCGTGGCCGGCGGTCGCTGCGGCGCGGGCAGTTCGCGGTAGCGGTAGGCGAAGAGGCCGAACCCGACCACCCCCATCGTCACGATCCAGATCAGCAGTTGGTTGTAGAGCCCGAGGTCGACGAACGAGTGGACGCTCACGTCGCCCAGAATGCCGGAGCGCGTGAGGAAGGTCGAGTAGACGACGAACATGAACGCGGCGATGCTCAGGATGAGCGCGCTCTTGTGCCCGGCCGCGCTCCGCTTCTGCACGATCATCGAGTGGATCGCGGCGATCCCGAAGAGCCACGGGACGAGGCTCGAGTTCTCGACCGGGTCCCACGCCCAGTAGCCGCCGAACGAAAGTGTAACGTACGCCCAGTAGCCCCCCATCACGATCCCGACGCCGAGCACGAGGTTGGCGAAGAGCGTCCACGGCAGCGCGGGCTTGACCCACTGCGTGTACTGCCGCGTCCAGAGCGCCGCCACGGCGAAGGCGAACGGCACCATCATCGACGCGAACCCGACGAAGAGCGTCGGCGGGTGGATCGTCATCCAGTAGTTCTGGAGGAGGTCGTTGAGGCCGTTGCCGTCGGGCGGGACGTAGCCCGCGACCTGGAGCACGGGCGCCTCGGGGAACTTCGCCGCGAGCGTCTGGAACGGCGAGGCCCCGATCTCGAGTCCGCCGAGCTTGAGGCCGACCACCATCGAGAGCAGGAATGCCTGCCCGAGCGCGAACACGGCAAGCACCGGCGGCTCGAACGTCCGCCTCAGCTCTGCGTCGCGGCCCGTCGACGCGCGCGACCCCCACCGGACGAGGGCGACCCCGAGGAGCGCGTTGAAAGCGATCCAGAGCAGGAACGAGCCCTCCTGCCCGGCCCATGTCGCTGCAATCGTGAAGTAGGTCGGGAGGTCGTTGCCGGAGTTCGAGTAGACGTAGGCGTACTGGTACTGGTGCGTCGCGAAGAGGTACACCAGCAGCCCGAACGCGGTGAGGCTGCCGCCGACCATCACGAACCACGCGCCGCGCCCGATCCGCTTCCACCAGGCGGCCTCGTCCGGCACGCGCATAGCCTGGACGTAGGCCACGCCGGAGACGATCGTCGCGACGAGGGCAATCAGAATCAGCAGGCTCCCAACGGTCCCAATCATGCTCGGCAGGGGCTAGTGAAACAGAGGACGTTTAGCATACACGTAAGCGGCGCTGGAGACCCGGGTTCACCGTTTTTTGCTCTGGACGCCCGATGCAGCCTACTTCGCGTAGGCGATGCTGCGGACCTCGCGGATCACGGTCACCTTGACCTGGCCCGGGTAGTGCAGGTCGTGCTCGATCTTCTTCGAGATGTCGCGCGCGAGCTGGCTAGCTCGGGCGTCGGAGACGACGTCGTGGTTGACGATGACGCGGACTTCACGTCCGGCCTGGATGGCGTAGGTCCGCTGGACGCCGTCGAAGCCAGCGGCGAGGTCTTCGAGCGCGTTGATCCGCTGGATGTAGTGGTCGAGCCCTTCGCGCCGCGCCCCGGGCCGCGCCCCGCTGATGGCGTCGGCGGCCTGCACAATCGGGGCGAGCGGCGTCGTCATCTCGATCTCGTCGTGGTGCGCCCCGACGGCGTTGCAGACCTCGGGGTGCTCCTTGTAGCGCTGCGCCAGCTCCATCCCGACGATCGCGTGCGGACTCTCGAGTTCGCCGTCGATCACCTTGCCGATGTCGTGGAGCAGCCCGGCGCGGCGCGCCTTGCGCGGGTCGAGGTCGAGCTCGGCCGCCATGAGCGAGGCGAGCTGGGCGACCTCGACCGAGTGCGCGAGCAGGTTCTGGCCGTAGCTGAAGCGGTACTTCATCCGCCCGACGAGCCGGACGAGCTCGGCGTGGAGGCCGTGGAGCCCGAGTTCGATGGCTGCTTTTTCGCCTGCCTCGATGACCTCGTCCTCGATCTCGCTCCGCGCTTTGTCCACGACCTCCTCGATGCGCGCCGGGTGGATGCGGCCGTCCTGCACGAGCCGGACCATCGAGAGCCGGGCGACCTCGCGGCGGACGGGGTCGAACCCGGAGAGGAGCACGGCCTCGGGCGTCTCGTCCACGATCACCTCGATGCCGGTGGCGGCCTCGAACGCCCGGATGTTGCGCCCCTCGCGCCCGATGATGCGCCCCTTCATGTCGTCGCTCTGGATCTGGACGAGCGAGACGGTGTGCTCGACGGCGTGGTTGGCGGCGGTCCGCTGGATCGCCGTCAGGACGACCTTGCGCGCCTCGCGGTTGGCCGTCATCCGGGCCTCGTCGCGGATCTCCTTGATGGCGGCGGAGGCTTCGAGCTTGGCTTCGTTCTCCAGCTCCTCGACGAGCCGGTCGAGGGCTTCTTGCTTCGAGATGCCGGTGACGCTCTCGAGCTTGCGGACGTGCTCGCCGATGAGCCGGTCGAGGCGGTTGTGCTTCGCGGCGAGGGTTTCTTCGAGCTCGTCCACGTCCTGCTCGCGCGCCGCGAGGGCCTGCTGCCGGCTGCCAATCGAGCCGGCGAGCTTCTGCACGCTCGCGCGCAGCTCCTCGGCCTCGGCCCGGCGGCGCTCGGCCTCGGCCTGGAGAGCCTCCGCGGCGTCGAGGGCTTTTTTGGCTGCTGCCTCGCGCTTGGCACTACGCTTGGCCCGGCGCGCCAGCTTCTCCTGCCGGACGTCCAGCTTGTGGCGGAGGCGCTGGTGCCTGGCCTGCTGCTCCGCCGTCTCCGCGTCGAGCCGCTGCCGCTCGGCCTCCAGCGCCTCGCGGACTACCACGACGTGCTGCTGCCGGAACGCGTCGGCTTCCTGCCGCGCCTTCTCGATGAGCGCTTCGGCCTCGCGCGTCGCCTCGTCGAGCCGTTTCCCCACCCACCCCGCACGCGCCCATCGCCCCAGCACCACCCCGACGCTGAGGGCGACGAGGACGGCGACAATCAGGAGGAGGGCAGAGGGGAGCATGGGGGCGTTACCTACAAAAGCGCCCCGGATGCATTGACTTCCGGGGCGCTAGCGCAGGCGCTGCAGGGGCACCGCGCCGAAAAAGGACACCAGCCTACAGCGCGGTGTATGAAGAAGCCTCTTCATGACACAGTGGGTGCCGCTCGGACTCTCGCTCCTTCCACCGCTCCGGCGCTGAGCGCCGAAGCACCGGCGGGTGCCGGTGTGAGGCCTGGAGGTCAAACCCGAAGATAGGCTCCCATTTTACGCGGTGTAAGGCTTCTTTAACAGGAGCTGCAGACCGGTGATGGGGTGTCGCCTCGCCACGCTCCGAATCCTCGGCCTGCGCAGCGAGAAGCACGGGCCTTATATCGAGCAAGCGCGCCCCTGAGTTCCGGCACCTCTTTTTGGATTCGTTGAAAGCCGCCTAGCCGGCCAGCGCTTCGTCGAGACGTTCTGCGAGCGCGTCGGCGTCGGCACCGACAGCGGTGCGGAGCCGCTCGAGCTCGCCCCAGGCGAGGTGCAGTTCCTCGGCAATCGCGAGGGCGCTCAGCACGGCGTGGGTCATGTCGGAGACGCCGGGGACCTCGTTGCGGAAAGCGTGCATCCGCTCGTCGACGTAGGCGGCGACCTCGCGGGTGAGGGCCGCGTCGGCTTCGTCGACGCGCAGCGGGTACTCGTGCCCGAGGATTTCGACGCGGAGCGAGGTCTGGGACATGGAGCGATGTAGTTAGTCGGGCGAGCCGCCGGGAGCACGGTCGGACACAGCCTCGCCGGGCGACGGCTCGGCGAGCATCCGGTCGATGGCCTCGATGAAGTCCTCGACCTGCTCGCGGAGCGCGGCCGGCTCGCCCTCGATCGTGACACCGCCCGCTTCGCCCGCGAGGTCGGCTAGCTCCCCAACTCGGCTGGCGAGCCGGGCGTTCTCGCTGCGCAGCCGCGCGATTTCGGCGGCTGCGCGCTTGACCCGCTCGCGCAAGGTTTCGAGGGCGCGGATGCCGTGGTTCGGGGCGTCGGGTGGAGGCGGAGGCGTGCTCATTGGGGCAGGAAAGGGTGGGGCAGGAATATAGGGTGTGGAGGGTGTGGAGGGTGTGGAGGGTGTGGAGGGTGTGGAGGGTGTGGAATGCAAAGCCAAGAAAGCTACCGAGGCCATCGCGCTTCGCACCAACGCTTATTCCCTCCTCGCCCTCCTTCCCATCCACGCCGAAAAACTCCCGGCCCTACCCACGTAGCTCCGCGCCGTGCTCGCGCCCGAGGCGGTCGACGATAGCCCGGACGCGCTTGTCGACCACCTTGTCTGTCAGCGTCTTGTCGGCCCCGAAGCGGAGCGCGAAGGCGACGCTCTTTTTGCCAGCCTCGATGCGGTCGCCTTCGTAGAGATCGAAGACGCGGACGCTCTGGAGGAGGTCGCCGCCGGCCGTGCGGATCGTCGCGAGGAGGGGGCCGACCGGCGCGGACTGCTCGACGATCACGGCGAGGTCGCGGTCCACGGCGGGCGCGCGGGAGATCGGCGCGTAGCGCGTCGCAGGTCTGGCGGTGAGAAGCCCGGCGAGGGCATTCCAGTTTAGTTCGGCGAAGTAGACCGTCTCCTGCAGGTCCGAGGCCTCGCCGAGCGCGTCCGACGTACGGGCGAGCACGCCGAGGCGCTGCCCGGCGTAGTCGAGAAACAGCCGGTAGGCCGTCCGCTCGTTGGCCTCGGGCCCGGCGACCTCGCCTGTGTCCTCGATCCCGAGCGAGCGGAGCAGGTGCTGCACCACCCCCTTGAGGTCGAAGAAGTCGACGCCGCGCTCGTCCTGGTCCGCCCCGCTGACCTGGGCGGGACCGCTCATCCCGAGGATCAGCGCCGTGTGCTCGTGGTAGCCTTCGATCACGTTCGCCGGACTATCGGTGCGACCGTAGACGTGCCCGAACTCGAAGAAGCGGAGCGCGCCCGCGTCGCGGTTCTGGTTGTAGGCCATCGCCCCGAGCAGGCCGGGGAGGAGGCTCGGGCGGAGCGCGTTCATCTCTCGGCTGATCGCGTTGACCGTCTCCACCGGGTCCATCTCGACGCCTACGAGTTCGACATCGGCGAACGCCGCGGCCGTCGGGGCGGGGATGAGGCTGTTGGTGTAGACCTCGCGGAAGCCGAGCCCGACAAGGTGCTGCCGGACGCGCTCGCGGAGCTGCGCCGCCCGGTCCGGGCGGGGCGGAGCGTAGGGTACGACGGCACCGCCCGGCGTCGGCACCCGGTCGAAGCCCCACAGCCGGGCTACCTCCTCGATCACGTCAATCTCGCGCTCCACGTCCGGGCGGAAGGTCGGCACGGTCGCCTTGAGGTTGGCGCCGGCGTCTTCGATCTGGAACCCGATGGCGGTGAGGAGGCGCTTGACCTCGCCGGTCGGAATCTCGACCCCGAGGAGGCGGGTGAGGCGCGACGGGCGTAGCGTCACCTCGCGCGGCTCGGGCGGAACCGGGTGCGCGTCCACGCTGCCGGGGACAATCGTGCCGCCCGCAAGGTCGCGGATCAGTTCAGCGGCGCGGGCGGCGGCCCACGCTTGCCCGGCCGGGTCCACGCCGCGCTCGAAGCGGTACGACGCGTCGGTCTGCATCCCGAGCGCTTTCGCCGTCGTGCGGACCGAGGTCGGGTCGAAGTAGGCGCTCTCGATCAGCACGTCGGTCGTGGCGTCCGAGACCTCGGAGTTCTGGCCGCCCATCACGCCCGCGATCGCGACCGGCCGCTCGGCGTCGCAGATCATCAGCGTCCCGGCGGGGAGCGTGCGCTCGGCGTCGTCGAGCGTGGTGAACGTCGCCTCGCCCTCGGTCTGCCGGACGACGATCTTCGCCCCGGCGAGGGTCTGGAAGTCGAAGGCGTGGAGCGGCTGCCCGACCTCGTGCATGACGTAGTTGGTGGCGTCGACCACGTTGTTGCGCGGGCGGAGGCCGACGGCTTCGAGCCGCGCCTTGAGCCAGTCCGACGACTCGTCGACCGTCACCCCGCGCACCAGCATCCCGACGTAGCGGTGGCACACCTCTGGGGCCTCGATCTCGACCGCGAACGCCTCGGCCGCCTCGCCGCCCGGTGCCGGAATCTCGACCTCGGGCTTAGTCAGGCTGCCCTCGGTCACCGCCGCCACGTCGCGTGCCACGCCGATGTGACTGACGGCATCGGGCCGGTTCGGGGTGATGGCAACGTCGAGTACCGCGTCGCTCGCCGTCCGGCCTCGCTCGGCGAGGTAGTCGGCGAAGGGCTGCCCAGCGGGTGCGTCGGCGTCGAGCACCAGGATCCCGTCGTGGTCGGTCCCGAGGCCGAGTTCGTCCTCGGCGCAGATCATGCCGTTGGACTCTTCGCCGCGCAGCTTGGCTTTTTTGAGCGTCACCGGCTCCAGCTCGCCCGTCTTCCGCGACGGCAGCATCAGCGTCGTCCCGACCGTCGCCACGGGCACCTTCTGCCCGGTCGCCACGTTCGGCGCGCCGCAGACGATCTGCACGGGCGACCCGTCGGCACTGTGTTCCGGGCCGAGGTCCACCTCGCACAACCGCAGCCGGTCGGCGTTCGGGTGCTGCTGCGTGTAGAGGACGTGCCCGACGACGACGCCCCCTAGATCGCGCCCGTGCGTCTCGACGGACTCGACCTCCAGGCCGAGCATCGTCAGCGCCTCGGCGAGGTCGTCGGGCGCGAGGTCGTGCTCGACGTAGTCCGCGAGCCAGTTGGTGGAGATGTTCATGATGGGTCCTTGGTCACGAGTCCCTTGTCGCGGACTATTTGTTGAACGGCTTGCGTCCACATCGTCTCGAAATCGTTCTTGGAGATGCGGTCGTGGGCGGCTGGGTCGAACTGCATGTCCGAGTCAGTCCAGAAGCCGAGGTTGTCTCCCAGCGGCCCAACGACGACAGGCTGTCCCTGATCGTCGAGGCCGATCTCGCGCTCGGGACGGTGGTGCTTTGGGTCAAGTTCGATCCACCACCGCTGCACACGCTCGTAGTCGCGGGCACTGAAGTCCGGGCTGCCGGCCGGGAGCAGCCTCGCCAGGAAGCGCTCCACGAGCCGCGCCCATTTCGAGGGAACGGTAGCAGGGGTCCAGTCCGTTGCCAGTTGTGTCTCGATGAAAGGCATCGTCAGAACTGCTTCAGGAAGCGGGTGTCGTTTTCGTAGAACAGGCGGATGTCGTCGACGCCGTACTTCAGCATCGCGAGGCGCTCGACGCCCATGCCCCACGCGTAGCCGGTGTAGCGCTCGGGGTCGATGTCGACGGCTTCGAGGACGTTCGGGTCGACCATCCCGCAGCCGAGGATCTCCATCCAGCGCCCACCGCCGCCGAGGTTGTCGTCCTGCCACCAGATGTCGACCTCGGCCGACGGCTCGGTGAAGGGGAAGAAGCTCGGGCGGAAGCGCATCCTGACGTCGTCCCCGAAGAGCGCCTGGGCGAAGACGTGCAGCATCTCCTTGAGGTCGGCGAACGTCGCGTGCTCGTCGACCACGAGGCCCTCGACCTGGTGGAAGAGGCAGTAGCTCTTGTACGAGATCGCCTCGTTGCGGTAGACGCGGCCGGGCACGATCACGCGGATCGGCGGGGCCTGCCGCTCCATGACGCGGATCTGCGCGGGCGAGGTGTGGGTCCGCATCACGATCCCACGGCCCGCGGGCGGCGGCGGCTCGACGAAGAGCGTGTCCTGCATGTCGCGCGCCGGGTGCTCGGGCGGGAAGTTGAGCGCGGTGAAGTTGTGCCAGTCGTCCTCGATCTCCGGCCCCTCGGCGACTTCGAACCCGAAGTGGCGAAAGATGGCCTTGATCTCGTCCAGCGTCTGCGTGAGCGGATGGAGACTTCCCGGCTCCACCGGCGCGGGCACGCGGCCCGGCAGCGTCAGGTCGAGGTCGGTCCCCTCGGCCCCGTCTGTGCTTACAAGCGCCGCCTGGGCCTCGTCGATCCGGGCCTCGGCGTGCTGCTTGAGCGCGTTCAGCGCCTGGCCCGTTTTGCCACGCTCCGCCGGCTCGACCTCGGTGATACGTCCGAAGAGCGCGGTGATCGCGCCGCTCTTGCGCCCGAGCGTGCGGATGCGGAACGCCTCGATGGCGTCGGCGCTCGCCAGTTCGGCCGCGTCGATCTCTTCGCGGAGGGCGTCGATCGCTCGGTGAAGGGACATGGGGTGTCGGGGGGTCGGATGGTTGAGGGATCGGGAGATTGGAACGTGCTGAGGCAAAGGTCACGCTGAGGGCCGAAGTCCCAATCCCTCAATCATGAAATCGCTCAATCCTCCAATAACAAAGATTCCCGCCGAGCCTGGGGCTGGACGGGAAAGGGAGTCGAACGAGAGAGGCAGGCTAGGCTGCGGCTCGTTCGACGACTTTGGTAAAGGCGTCCGCGTCGTGCATGGCGAGGTCGGCGAGCACCTTCCGGTTGAGCGGGATGTCCGCTCGGCGGAGGTCGGCGATCAGGCGCGAGTACGTGGTCCCGTTGAGCCGCGCGGCGGCGTTGATCCGGGCGATCCACAGGCGCCGGAACTGCCGCTTACGCTGGCGGCGGTCCCGGTACTGGTACTGCATGGCCTTCTCGACCGAGTGCTTGGCAACGGTGTAGACGTTGCTCCGGCGACCCCAGTAGCCTTTCGCCTGCTTCAGGAGCTTGCGGCGGCGGCGACGGGAAGCCACGGTGTTGCGTGCGCGTGGCATTTGATGGCGAGGTTAGGTCGTGAGAGAGACAGTGAGCAGGTCAGTTCTGACCTAGTGGGTCAGCCGCCGAGGAGGCGCTTGACGCGCTTCTCGTCGGCCTTGTGCACGAGGGTGTCCTTGCGGAGGTTGCGCTTCCGCTTGGGGGACTTCTTCGTGAGGATGTGGCTGGCGAACGCCTTCTTCCGCTTGAGCCGACCGCTGGCGGTCCGCCCGAAGCGCTTCTTGGCTCCGCTGTTGGTCTTCATCTTCGGCATGGCGTGCTCCGAGCGTGGTGCGATAAAGAAGGAGGCGAGCCACCGGGCGTCGCCTCCGCGCGTTCAGACCGACTAAAATACGGGGCCACTCCTACCGCCGCAACGCCGGAGTTTGAAGAGGGGGAGTAAAAAAGGGCGTGGAGGGGAAGGAGGGTGGGGAGGGAGACGTTCTCCGAAAGCTGTCGTTGCGAGGAGCCGGAGGCGACGTGGCAATCTCCCGACTTTAGCAGATCGGAGGAGACTGTCTTCGCCGAGCCTTCGGGTTGCCCCGTCACTCACTACGGTAGCAGCACGGTTGATCTACCTACGAGGAGAGGGAGGAAGACAGGATTCGAATCTGCGTGCCGCCAACCGGCCCGTACGTCCGGCACGCGGACGGGCGGTGCTCCCGAGGGAGCCGCCGCCCACCTTAAGCCTCTCAGTCACTTCCTCCGTTGGTGCAAATTGAGCTTAACCTGCGGAGAGGGAGGGACTCGAACCCTCGCACCGCTTGACGCGGTGTACGGCTTAGCAAGCCGCTGCATTACCACTCTGCCACCTCTCCAACGTGCAGACCCCCGAGTTCACCGGGAACTTCGGGATTGTAGGGCAAAGAAAACGGAGAGGGTGGAAATCATGTCAGCAAACTAAGCCACAAGAGGCAGGATAGCAACTCGCAGGAGGATGGAAGCTCAACCCTTCTTCGCTGACTTGTCCGGCGTGAGCATGACCGTCATGCGGCGGCCTTCCATCTTGGGAAGCTGCTCGACGCGGGAGATGTCCGAGAGCGTCTCGATGAACCGCGAGAGGAGGTTGGCCCCGCGCTCCTTGTAGATGATGTCGCGCCCGCGGAACTGGACCCACGCCTTGACCTGGTTGCCCTCCTCCAAGAACTCGCGGGCGTGCTTCGTCTTGAAGTCGAAGTCGTGGTCGTCGGTGTTGGGGCGGAAGCGGATCTCCTTGAGCTCGACCTTGTGGGCGCGCTTGCGCTGCTCCTTCTCCTTCTTCTGCTGCTCGTAGCGGTACTTCCCGTAGTCCATGATCTTGGCTACGGGCGGGTCGGCGTCGGGGGCCACCTCGACGAGGTCGAGGCCGCGGCGCTGGGCGAGCTCGAGCGCCTTGTCGATCTCGTAGATGCCGTGCTCGCCTGCGGGGTCTACGACGCGGACGCGGCTGGCGCGGATCTGGTCGTTGATGCGAGTCTTGGGGCCGCGCTGCTTCTGCGGCCGGGAGTAGCGTCTGGCGATGGCGTTGTCTCCGTGCTGGTAATCAGAACCCGAGCGGGGGTGCGTGCTCGGCGTGGTAGGTAAAGCCGGGGCCGACGCTGAGGTTTCCCGCTGCGTATCCCCGTAGGTAAAGGGTGGGTAAAGATACGCGCGTTCCCTATTTTCATAGCCCTTTCGCTGCCCTCGCCTGCCCATGTCCCGCCTCGCGCTCTACCCCGGCTCGTTCGACCCCGTCACGAACGGGCACCTCGACGTGCTCCGCCGCGCCCTCCGCCTCTTCGACCGGGTCGAGGTGACGGTCGGCGTGAACACGGCCAAGCGCGGCCTCTTCAGCGCCGAGGAGCGGGTCGAGCTGATCGAGGCTTCGACGGCGGACTGGACCGAGGACGAGCGTGCGCGCCTCCGCATCGAGACCTTCGGCGGGCTGATCGCGGACCGGGCGAAGGCGCGCGGGGCGGTCGCCCTCGTGCGCGGGCTGCGGCAGGTGTCGGACTTCGACTACGAGATGCGGATGGCCGTCGCCAACCGCCGGATGGCCGGCGAGGTCGTGACGCTGTTTCTGACGCCGGAGCCGGAGCAGGCCTTTACGAGCGCCTCGCTCGTCCGCGAGATCCACCGCTTCGGCGGCGATGTGTCGTCGTTCGTGCCGCCGCCTGTGCTGGCGCGGCTGCGCGAGCGCGGCTGACGGGGGCGAGAGGGCAAACCTATCGCCGGAAAGGTTTCTCGGTCCTCCCTTGCCCCGTCTCCCCTGCGCCCGGTCTCTCTTTCTCATACGGTCGTACCTTCGGACCGTCGCTCACCCCGCCCGCGCCCGCTATGGAATCTCCGACGATGGACCACGATCTGAACCCGCGCGTCGAGGCGATGCAGCCGTCGGCGACGCTCGCGATGTCGGCCCGCGCGAAGGCGCTGAAGCGGGAGGGGCGTCCGGTGATCGCGCTCTCGGCGGGCGAGCCGGACTTCGACACGCCGGAGCCGATCCGCGAGGCCGGCCAGCGCGCCATCCAGGAGGGGCACACGCACTACACCGCCAACCCCGGCACGCCGGAGCTGCGCGCCGCCATCGCCCGCAAGCTCGAGGCCGACAACGGACTGGCCTACGAGCCGGGCGACATCGTGTGCTCGAACGGGGCCAAGCAGTCGGTGGCGCAGGCCGTCGTCGTGCTCTGCCGGCCCGGCGACGAGGTGGTGATCCCGGCACCGTACTGGGTCTCCTACCCCGAGATGACGCGCCTCGCCGGGGCCGAGCCGGTCACGGTCGAAACCTCGGCAGCGCAGGGCTACAAGATGCAGCCCGAAGCCCTGGAGGCTGCGCTCTCCGGGCGTTCCCGCCTCCTCATGCTCAACTCGCCCTCCAACCCGACCGGGGCCGTTTACTCGGCTGCTGAACTCGACGCCTTCGCTGAGGTGCTGCGCGGGTACGAAGACGTGATCGTGATCGCGGACGAGATCTACGAGCACGTCATCTACGACGCCGAGCATGTGTCGTTTGCCTCCCGGCCGGGGATGAAGGAGCGGACGGTGACGATCAACGGGTTCTCGAAGGCCTACGCGATGACGGGCTGGCGGCTGGGCTACCTCGCCGCGCCGCGCTGGATCGCCGAGGCTACGGCGAAGGTGCAGAGCCAGTTCACGAGCGCGCCGAGCGCGGTCACCCAGCAGGCTGGGATCGCTGCGCTGGAGATGGACCCCGAGCCGGTGCGCCAGATGGTCCGCGCCTTCCGCGAGCGCCGCGCCTTCGTCCTCGCCGCCCTTGACCGGATGCCCGGCGTCGCGTGTCCCAGGCCGGAGGGGGCGTTCTACCTGTTCCCCGACATCTCGCACTACCTCGGGACGACGGCACCGAGCGGCCGCTCCATCGAGACGAGCACGGACCTGTGCTTCTACCTGCTGGAAGAGCACGACGTGGCGCTCGTCCCCGGCGACGCGTTCGGCGCGCCGTCTGGCGTGCGGCTCTCCTACGCCGCCTCGGCAGGCGACCTGCGGGCGGCGATGCAGCGGATCGAGACGGGGCTGGCCGCGCTGCGCTGAGCGAGTGGGCGAGTGGGCGAGTGGGCGAGTGGGCGAGTGGGCGAGTGGGCGAGTGGGCGAGTGGGCGAGTGGGCGAGTGGGCGAGTGGGCGAGTGGGCGAGTGGGCGAGTGGGCGAGTGTTGAAAGGCGACGCTGTAAAAGTTCCCCCTTTCGCCCGTTCCCCCTTTCTCCCTTTCGCCCACCCGCCCTTTCCCCCCACGCCGGCAAATCTCTCCCCGCCGAACATCACCAAGAAGTGGGCGTAGGCGCTCCTCCTTTTCCGCCTCGACCTCAGCCGATTCGTTGGAGCCTTCTCTTCCGTCGCAGCCCCCGGCGCGCCCCCCGTTTCCGTCCGAGGCGGAGAGCGTGCTCGTCGGCGCGACCCCGCCGGCGAAGGACCGGTACTGGCTGCACGCGCTCCTCTTCCTGCTGACAGCGGTGACGACGACCTGGGCCGGGGGCTCGCTCGTCGGGCGCGACCTGCTCTACGAGGAGTTCGGGCGGGGCATGTTCGTGTGGGACGGGCTGCGCTACGCGGTGCCGCTGCTTTTTTTCCTGACGGTCCACGAGTTCGGCCACTACATCGCCGCCCGGCGCAGCCGCCTCGACGTGTCGCTGCCGTACTACGTCCCGTTTCCGGCCCCGATGCTCCAGCCCAACATCGGGACGTTCGGGGCGGTGATCCGGATTCGGGAGCCGCTCAGGACGACGCGGCAACTGTTCGACGTGGGGGCAGCGGGTCCGCTGGCAGGGTTCGTCGCGGCGCTGGGCGTGCTGCTCTACGCCCTCGCCACGCTGCCGCCGCCGGCGTACATCTTCGACCTCGGCGGGCACGAGCCGCTCAAGCTGTTCGTGGACCGCTTCGGAGCGTTTCCCGACTTTCCGCTCCCCGATGTGACCGGGGTGGGCCGCCTCACGATCGGGCAGACCCCGCTCTACTGGGTGCTCACGCAGTTCTTCCCGAACGTCCCGCCGATGTACGAGATGTACCACTACCCGGTGCTCTTCGCCGGGTGGCTCGGGCTGTTCTTCACGGCGCTCAACATGCTCCCGGTCGGGCAGCTCGACGGCGGGCACATCGTCTACGCGCTCGTCGGGCCGCGCTGGCACGGGCGGATCGCGCGGGCGTTCGTGATCGTGCTCCTGTTCTCGGCGACGCTCGGGCTGGTGCTGGACGCGGAGCCGCTGCTGCGGCAACTCGCGCGGAGCTACCGCTACGCCGAGGCCCTCGGCGGGGTCGGGGTGTGGGTGATCGCGGCGACGCTGCTCTACTTCTTCCTCGGGCGCCTCTTCGACGACCTGCGCGCCCGCGTCGGCGGGCTGTTCGGCCTCGTCGCAGCGGCGGCCTTCGCGCTGCGGATCGAGGGCGTGGCCGAGGCGGTGGGCTACACCGGCTGGTTCTTCTGGTGCCTGCTGATCCTGCTCCTGATCCGGGTGGACCACCCGCCGGTGACGCACCCCGAGACGCTGACGCGGGGCCGCCGGGTGCTCGGCATCCTGGCGCTCCTGCTGTTCGTGCTGTGCTTCAGCTTCAAGCCGCTCTACATCGCGTGAGCGGGCAATGAAAAGGGAGGCGCGCCGTTTCCCCTCTGTCACCCTGAGCGGAGCGAGCGCCAGCGAGCGCGGTCGAACAGGTCTTTGGTGACGTGCCGGTAGAGACCCATTCGACTCTAGCCCCTGTGGACCTTCGCTCAGGCTGACAGGAAAATGAGGGCCGTGCCCAGTCTGTGGGGTAGGGTAAAACCCCGGCCCTGCGCTTGTTCCAGGCCACTGCCGTTCGTAGGTTCGCAGCCGTTTCTAGTCCAACCTTCTTCGACCTGACCCCGCGCCGCCCGGACCTTTCGCTACGAGAGACGCTATCTTCCCGCCGCTCTGCTCGCGGCTCCACCTTCTGCTCTCGATGCACGGTCTCCGTCTGTTTCTCGGCGCGTCGCTGGCCGCGCTTTTTGCGCTCGCCGGCTGCGATTCCGCCACCGACCCGCAGCCGCTCGGCGGGCGCCCCCCCGAGGTCTCGGACTTCGCCTTCTCCCCGGACAGCGTCTTCTTCGACGACGCCCTCGTCTCCGGCGATTCGGCCGGCATCGAGCTCACGCTCAGCGTCCGCGCGGCCGACCCCGACGGGACCGTCGACCGCGTCCAGTTCTCAGTCCAGGGTCAGTTCGAGGGGACCATTGCCTCGGGCGCGCTCGCGCTCGGCGACGACGGACGGTACGCGGCGACGGCACCGCTTCTGCTCGGGCGGGGGCAGCGCGGCCTCTACTCGCTGCTCGTCTACGCCGTGGACGACGACGGGCTGCTGAGCAACCAGGTGCGCGGCCAGTTCGAACTCGCGGGCCGGGGCCTCGGGCCGCCGGTTGTCGAGGCCATCGACGCGCCGGCAGAGTTCCAGCCGCCGGGGCTGCTCGTGCTCGTTGCCGTCGTCTCCGACCCCGACGGGCTCTCGGACATCGCCCGCGTGGAAGTGACCGGGGCCACGGGGGCCATCTTCCAACTCTTCGACGACGGGCAGACGTCCGGCGACGAGACGGCAGGTGACGGGCGTTACACCGCCTCGTTCGACGTGCCCGAGGCCACGCCGGGGCCGCAGACCTTCGTCTTCCGCGCCTTCGACCGCGACGGGCTCGTGAGTGACGACGTGCCCTTCACGATCACGATCCTCGAACCGCTCACGAGCCCTGACCCCGGATGACGCGGCCGCTCTTCCTCCTGCTCTTTTCGATGGCCGTCGCCGCACCGGCGCTCGCGCAGTTCGACGCGGCGCGCGCGCAGGACCTGCGGCCGGTCAGCGGCCCGCAGCGCAACATCGTCGACAACCTCGACGCCGAGGGCGACACGCTCTGGGCCGGGCAGCAGCTCACCTTCACCGCCGACGGCGGCGCATCGTGGTTCCTGGTCGACGACGACGTGCTGACGCCGCCGATTGCGCCGTCGGCGATCGTCTACTCGCTCGACATCGAGGGGCCGAACATCTGGGTCGGCCTCGGCTTCCAGGACCCGGCGATCGCAAGCCGCCCGCAGAGCGCCGCCGGGTTCGCCCACTCCGAAGACGGCGGCCAGACCTGGACCTACGAGTTCCCCCAACTCGACCAGCCCGAGGACACGCTCCAGGTCTACGGCTGCAACGCCCTCACGCCCGAGGCGCTGGAGACCGGTGCGCTCAATCCGATCCTCGGGTGTGATTTTCTAGCGCCCCAACTCCCAGCGCTGCCCGTCATCGTCCCGCAGCAGAGCCCGCCATTCGACATCGACTTCGACCCTACCACGGGCGACGTGTGGGTGGCGGGCTTCGCCAGCGGCATCCGGCGTCTCTCGCTCCTCCCGGACTCGAACGCCTACGCCCCGTCCTTCGAGCGTATTGTCCTCCCGCCCGATACCCTCGACGCGATTTCGCCGACCCAGCCCTACTTCTTCCCCCTCGCGCCCGAGGTCAACGAAAACGAGGAGGCGCTCAACTTCCTGGGCTTCTCGGTCCTCGTGGACGAGACCGGGACGGTCTGGGCCGGAACCGTTGCCGGGGTCAACCGCTCGCGGCCCGAGGATGTCGTCGAGTTGGTGGTCTTCGACACGACGGGGACGGTGCCCATCGACACGCTCGTGGAGCGAGGCTGGCAGCGCACCAGCTTCGACGGGACGAGCCAGGGGCTGCCGGGCGACTGGGTGATTGCGATTGAGGAGCAGCCGGTCGGCGACGAGACGTTCGCGGTGGGGACGCCGGAGAACCCGCGCAACCCAGTGTGGCTGTCGGTGTGGCGGGCGAGCGAGCCGTCGGAGCGCTTTGCCCTCGTCGTGACGAAGGACGGCGGCGAGACGTTCGAGCCGGTACTCGTCGGCGGGCGGCGGTTCTACGACCTCGCCTTCTGCCCGGACGGTGCGACCTCCGGCTGCACGCCCGGCACGGTCTACGCCGCGGGCGACGACGGGCTGTTCATCTCCGACGACGAGGGCCGGACGTGGCGCAGCGTCCGCGACTTCCGCGACCGCGACGTGCCGGGCCGCTTCGTCAGCCGCGACGCCCGCGTGTTCGCCGTCGCCGCGACGCCGAGCGCGCTGTGGGTCGGCACCGGCGACGGGCTGCTCAAGAGCGAGGACGGGGGAGTGACCTGGACCGTCTTCCGCGTCGACGTGCCCACGAGTCCCGCCGCGCCGACCGAGCGCGCGCCCGAGGTCGAGACCTACGCCTACCCCAACCCCTTCTCGCCGAACGCCGACACGTTCGTCCGCATCCGCTACGACCGGCCGACGGCGCGGATCCGCATCTTCGACTTCGCCATGAACCTCGTCCGCACGATCTCGAGCGCGACGCCGAACGAGCAGGTGTGGGACGGCTTCGACGACAGCGGCAACCGCGTCGCCAACGGGGTCTACTTCTACGAGGTGGACGCCGCCGGCGAGTCGCTGCGGGGTAAGATTCTGGTTTTGGAATAAAGAGATGCGCTCCCAAACAAACACGACGTCGCTCCCGCGCAGGCGGGAGTCCAGAGGGATTGCAACCCAGTGGGTCCCCGCCTGCGCGGAGATGACTGCTGAGACGGTAGCGGCGAGCAACCTCGCAGCCTACGCCATGACGAAACGTCTTCTCCCTATTCTCCTCCTGCTCCTCGCCGCGGCCCCGGTCTCGGCGCAGTACGCCGGGTCGTACGCACGCATCGGGTTCGGCGCGCGCGGCATCGCGATGGGCGGCGGGCTCGTGGCCGACGTGTTTTCCGAGTCCAGCCCCTACTACCACCCCGCGCTCGCCCCGCGCGTCCAGCGCCAGGGCCTCGACGCGGCGGCGGGCTTCCTGTCGTTCGACCGCAGCCTGCAGTACCTCCAGTTCGCGTTCCCGCTCCCGCCGCGTGCCGGGGCGGCCCTCGGGGTGATCCGGGCCGGCGTCGAGAACATCGACGGGCGCGACAACTCCGGCTTCCACACCGACGACCTCTCGACGAATGAGTACGTCATCTTCGCCGCCTTCGGGGCCCAGGTGAGCCAGCGCGTCTCGGCCGGCCTCGGCCTGCGGTTCTACCACGCCGACCTCTTCGACACGGTCGACCCCGCGGTGGGCATCGCGCTCTCGCTTGGGCTCGCGGCGCAGGTCTCCGAGAACCTCGCCCTCGGCCTCGCCGTGGACGACCTCATCGGGCGCTACCGGTGGGACACGTCCGACGCCTTCGGCGCGGGCGGGACGACCACGACCGACCAGTTCCCGGTCCGCGTGCGCCTCGGCGGGGCCTACCGCCTCGGCGGCGGGCGCGGCACGATCACCGCCGAGATCGAGACGCAGTTCCAGACGGCCGAGCGGCGCACCGAGCGCGTGAGCGAGCTCAACGGCATCCCGACCGTCTTTACCGAGAACGAGACCGTCGGCCTGACCGATACGCGCTTTCACCTCGGCGGGGAGTACTGGCTCGTCCAGCCGTTCGGGATCCGCGCGGGCGTGGACCGGCTCGGGGCGGGAGCCTTCGAGGCTGCCTCGCCCGCCGCCGGGTTCGCCGTGCGCCAGCCGCTCGGCGACATCGCCGCCCGGATCGACTACACCGCCGTGCTCGAACCCTACGGTCTCGGTGTGATGCACTTCGTCGCGCTCCACCTCGACCTGTAGGCGCGGCCTCTGCTACTGCCGCGCGGACGGTCAACGCGCGGTTCCATCGAGGCCGGGTATCGGGGCGCGCGGGACTCCGGCAGGATACCCGCAGAGGCGACCGTTCCGCGGTCGGCGTGCACCGCGAGACGCGGGAAGCAGCGCGCGCCGAAATATTTCCACGGTGTCCTGGAGATCGTGTCGTATCCTCCCGGCTCCGATCTCCCCTCTACCTCCAGTCCCATGAACGTCGAACCGCTCACCTCAACGCCCAGCCGGCTCCTTACGCACGGCGTCTCGATCAACGATACCGCCTACACCGCGCAGGCTGAACGTGTGCTGTCTTCGGAAGCGCTTCCAGTAGTCGCTGCGCTCCACCGCGCGCTCGAGAGCGAGCGCCAGCGCCTCCTCTTCGCCCGCCGCGAGCGCCAGGCCCGGTGGGACGCCGGCGCGCTCCCCGGCTACCTCCCCGCCGACGAGCACCCCGAGGCGCGCGGAGACTGGCAGGTGGCCGACCTCCCTGACGACCTCCTCACGCGCCGCGTCGAGATCACCGGGCCGGTCTCGGACCCAAAGATGGTCATCAACATGCTCAGCCGCACCGCCGACGGCCACCGCGCCGACGCCGCGATGCTCGACTTCGAGGACTCGATGAAGCCCTCGTGGGCCAACGTCATGCAAGGGGTAGAGAACGTCATCGGCGCGGCCGAGGGCACGCTTCACTTCGCCAAGCGCGACGCCGAGGGCAACGTCCTCAAGGAGTACACGCTCGACCCGGACGACATGCCGCTCCTGATGGTCCGTGTCCGCGGCCTCCACCTCGACGAGTCGAACCTCCGCGTCGACGGCGAGCCGGTCTCGGGCGGCCTGCTCGACTTCGCGCTCTGCATGGTCCACACAGCCAAGACGCTCATCGCCAAAGGCAAGACGCCGACCTACTACGTCCCCAAGTGCGAGCACTACCTCGAAGCGCGCTGGTGGAACCGCCTCTTCTCACTCACCGAGGAGCACCTCGGCCTCCCCGAGGGGACCGTCAAGGCGACGTTCCTCATCGAGACCCTGCCGGCGGCGTTCCAGATGGAGGAGATCCTCTACGAGTACCGCACCCACGCCGCCGGCCTCAACGGCGGCCGGTGGGACAAGATCTTCTCCGACATAAAGGTTCTCCGCGAGCACGCCGACCGCGTCATGGCCGACCGGGCTTCAATCGGGATGAACCGGCCGTGGATGTCGAACTACGCCAAGCGCCTCATCAAGGTCTGCCACAAGCACGGTGCCTTCGGGATGGGCGGGATGGCGGCGTTCACCCCCGGCCGCACGCCCGAACTCCGCGCCGAGCAGACCGCGAAGGTCGTCGCCGACAAGGAGTTCGAGGCCGGCATCGGGCACGACGGCTGCTGGGTCTCGCACCCGTACTTTATCGAGCACGCGCTGCAGCCCTTCCTCGACGCGCTCGGCGGCAAGCGCAACCAACTCGGCGTGGACCCGGACATCGAGATGCAGCCGGACCTCCTCCCGGAGGGCGGCGGCCCGCGCACGATGGACGGCCTCCGCACAAACGTCCGCGTCGGGATCGCCTACATGAAGGGCTGGAACCAGGACATCGGCTGCGTGGCGTGGGACAACCTGATGGAGGACCTCGCGACGCTCGAGATCTCGCGCGCCCAGACGTGGCAGTGGCTCCACCACGGCATCACGCTCGACGGCGGCACCCAGGTCACGCGCGACCTCGTTGGGCGAGTCTTCGAGGAGGAGTTGGACAATATCCTCGGCGAGATCCGCGAGGCGATGAACGGCGCGGCCAGCGAGGCCGTCGGAAAAGAACTCGACCGCTACCGCCAAGCCGCCGCCGACGCGTCGCTCGTCTTCACCGAGGAGACGATGCGCCCCTTCCTCGCCTGCGTCTCCGACCGCGTCGGCGACGCCGAGCAGCAGCGCCGGGTCAAGGAAACCGGCACCTGCCACTGACGTCTTTCTACACGCACGGGCAGGCTCCTCCCCTGCCTCCATCCTCCGAACGCTTCACCTTCACAACCCATGCAGATCAACACGCAAACCCGGTCGGCTGCCGACCTCGAACACCAGTGGGCCGAGGAGGCTCGCTGGCAGCACGCCGAGCGCCGCTACGCCGCCGCCGACGTGGTGCGCCTCCGCGGCTCGTTCCCGATCCACTACACGCTCGCCGAGCGCGGGGCCGAGCGGCTCTGGGACCTTCTCCACACCGACGACTACGTTAACGCCCTCGGTGCGCTCACCGGCAACCAGGCCGTGCAGCAGGTCAAGGCCGGGCTCAAGGCGATCTACCTCTCCGGCTGGCAGGTCGCCGCCGACGCCAACCTCGCGGGGCAGATGTACCCCGACCAGAGCCTCTACCCGGCCGACTCCGTCCCGAGCGTCGTCCGCCGGATCAACAACGCCCTCCGCCGCGCCGACCAGATCGCCCACAGCGAGGGCCAGGGCGACGACACCTACTGGATGGCCCCCATTGTGGCCGACGCCGAGGCCGGATTTGGCGGGCCGCTCAACGCCTATGAGCTGATGAAGGCGATGATTGAGGCCGGGGCCTCGGGCGTCCACTTCGAGGACCAGCTCGCGGCCGAGAAGAAGTGCGGCCACCTCGGCGGCAAGGTGCTCGTCCCGACGAGCCAGTTCGTTCAGACCCTCAACGCCGCCCGCCTCGCCGCCGACGTGATGGGCGTCCCGACCGTCCTCATCGCCCGCACCGACGCCGAGAGCGCGACCCTCATCACGAGCGACGTGGACGAGCGCGACCGCCCGTTCATTACCTCGGACGAGCGCACGCCGGAGGGCTTCTTCCGCGTCAAGAACGGGATGGAGGCCTGCATCGCGCGCGGCCTCGCCTACGCGCCCTACGCCGACCTCCTCTGGATGGAAACCGGCAAGCCCGACCTGGCGCAGGCCCGCATCTTCGCCGAGGCCATCAGGAAGGAGTACCCGGACCAGATGCTCGCCTACAACTGCTCCCCGAGCTTCAACTGGGAACAGCACCTCGACGCCGACACGATCGGCACATTCCAGCGCGAGCTGGGGGCGATGGGCTTCAAGTTCCAGTTCATCACACTCGCCGGCTTCCACGCGCTCAACTTCTCGATGTTTGAGCTCGCCAAGGGCTACAAGGCCGAGGGCATGGCCGCCTACTCGCGCCTCCAGCAGGCCGAGTTCGCCGCCGAGGCCGAGGGCTACACCGCCACCAAGCACCAGCGCGAGGTCGGCACCGGCTACTTCGACGCCGTGCGCGACGTGATCTCGGGCGGCGAGGCCTCGACCGGTGCCATGGCCGACTCGACCGAGACTGAGCAGTTCCACTAAACCGGTCTTACCTTTCCGGCATCACACCCGTGGGGGCGGCGCACCGCGTCGCCCCTGCACCGTTTCAGCCGCCTCGCCCTATGGAACTCCAGTCCTTCGTCCCGCCCCAACGCACGCTCATGGGGCCTGGCCCGTCCGACGTGTCTCCCCGCGTGCTCGCCGCCCTCGCCCGGCCTACGCTCGGCCACCTCGACCCGCGCTTCATCGACGTGATGGACGAGACGAAGCAACTCCTCCAGTACGCCTTCCGCACCGAGAACGCGCTCACGATGCCCGTCTCGGGACCCGGGACGACTGGGATGGAGAGCTGCGTCGCCAACCTCGTCGAGCCGGGGACGAAGGCGGTCGTGTGCCAGAACGGTGTCTTCGGCGGGCGGCTGAAGGCGATGGCCGAGCGCGCAGGCGGCGAGGTCGTGCTCGTCGAGGACGCGTGGGGCCGGGCCGTCTCGCCAGAGAAAGTCGAGGCCGCGCTACAGGCCCATCCCGACGCCGAGGTGCTGATGTTCGTCCACGCCGAGACCTCGACCGGGGTGCTCTCAGACGCCGAGACGCTGGCGCGGATCGGGCGCGAGCACGCCTGCCTCATCGTCGCCGACACGGTCACCTCGCTCGCCGGCTCGCCGCTGGAGGTCGACGCCTGGGGCCTCGACGCGGTCTACTCTGGTACACAGAAGTGCCTCTCGTGCGTGCCGGGCCTCTCGCCGGTGACGTTCTCCGAGCGCGTGGTCGAGCGCGTGCAGCAGCGCGAGACGCCAGTGCAGAGCTGGTTCATGGACCTCTCGCTCGTCGTCGGCTACTGGGGCGAAGGGCGGACGCGGGCCTACCACCACACGGCGCCGGTCAACAGCGTCTACGCGCTCCACGAGGCGCTTCTGATGCTGCGCGAGGAGGGTATCGAGGCGTCGTGGGCGCGGCACCGCCGGACGCACGAGGCACTCAAGGCCGGCCTCGAAGCGCTCGGGCTGGAATACGTCGTCCCCGAGGCGGAGCGGACGCCGCAGCTCAACATGGTCCGCGTGCCGGAGGGCGTGGACGAAGCCGCCGTGCGCCGCCGGCTGCTCGACGAGTACGACCTCGAGATCGGCGCGGGCCTCGGCGCCCTCGCCGGGCAGGTGTGGCGGATCGGGCTGATGGGCTACGCCTGCCGGCCCGAGAACGTCCGGCTGTGCGTCGACGCCCTCGAAGCCGTCCTGGACCGCAGCGGCGGGCTGGACGCAGCCGAGCAGGCTCTCGGTGCCGCCGTCGCGTAGCGCCTGCGATGGGGCAGGCAGAAATACCAGAACCTCGGCGGGCAGCGTTCGTTATTGACAAATCCCGCTGTGCGGTCTATCATGCCCCAAACCCCATCGCTTCGCTGATGCGCTACGCTTCCTCGGTCCTCGTCCTCGCGGCGCTGCTCTACCTGGCCGCTCCCGCCCACGCCCAGCTTCGCGCCGACCTGCCGCAAACCGGCGCGGCCCCGGTCGCGGTCTACCAGGCCCCGACGGGCTTCTCGCTCGGCTCGCTCGTCAACCCGGAGCACTTCAAGATCAGCAACTCGTACGAGATGTCGTTCTCGAGCTTCGGCGGCCAGAGCCTCGGCCTCGGCGTGCTAACGACGAGCCTCCGATTCCAGCCGACAAACCGGCTCGCCGCGCGCGTCGACGTGGGCGTTGCCCACTCGCCGTTCGGCTCGGACGGCCTGCAGCAGCAGCTTGGCTTCGGGCAGGACACGCCGGCCCGGGTCTTCATTCGCAACGCGCAGATCGCGTACCGCCCGACCGAGAACTCGCTGATCCAGTTCCAGGTGCAGCAGAGTCCGTTCGGCGGGTATGCCAGCCCGTACGGTTACTACAGCCCCTACGGGGGCACGCAGGTCCGGGCGGGCTTCGGCGCCTCGGACTACAACGACCTCTTCTGGCGAACGGCACCGCGCTGATGGTCCTGCCTTCTACCCCTTCCGCCGCGGCACGCCACCTGACAGGGGCGTGCGCCTTCTCACCGACTAGCAGCCGCGCTTCCTCGAGATCGACCAGAAGATCGACTTGCCGTTGCCGCAGTTCCAAACGTCGGCGTGCTCTTCGTTGGAATTGATGGAGCTGCTGTTGAACACGCTGACTCTCGACGCGCCCTTTGCGCAAATTATTGATGGCACCTTGTTCGCCGACGAGATCGCGCTCATCGATGCCTTTGTTCAGGAAAACCAAGGCGACGACCTCTTCTTCTGCCTCAAGTCACGCGTCGACACCAACAACGGCACGCAGTTCACCCCGCTCACCTACGTCTTCGGCACCAACTACCCGGGCATCCTCGAAGGACCGTACGCTTCGCAGTTTTGGCACTTGCCGTACTTGCTCAAGCAGGGACCCCGCGTCGTG
>JBCDKT010000033.1 GCA_038746285.1 Bacteroidota bacterium | reverse complement strand
ATCCGCCCATCCGCCCATCCGCCCATCCGCCCATCCGCCCATCCGCCCATCCGCCCATCCGCCCACTCTGCCCATTCTCCCCACGCCATAGAAATCCTCCCCGTCCTCCGTCCCTATCTTCGGCTCCCGACCTCGGACTCCTGACTCTCGCCCCCCCGCGCCATGCCTGTCCGCTTCGCTGTCCTCGTCTTCCCTGGCTCCAACTGCGACCACGACGCCTACCACGCCGCGAAGCACGTCATGGGCCAGGATGCCCGGTTCGTCTGGCACAAGGAAGACTCTATCGGCGAGGCCGACGTGGTGATCGTCCCCGGCGGCTTTTCCTACGGCGACTACCTTCGCTCCGGAGCCATCGCCCGGTTTTCGCCGGTGATGAAAGACGTGGTGCGCTTCGCAAACGAAGGCGGCCTCGTGCTCGGCGTCTGCAACGGCTTCCAGGTGCTGTGCGAGGCCGGCCTCCTGCCGGGGGCCCTCATGCGGAACGCGTCCCTCCGGTTCGGCTGCAAGGACGTCCACCTCCGCGTCGAGAACGCCGACACGCCGTTTACGAACGCCGCCGAGGCCGGGCAGACGCTGATGATCCCGGTCGCCCACGGCGAGGGCAACTACCACGCCGACGCTGAGACACTCGACCGGCTGGAAGCGAACGGGCAGGTCGTCTTCCGCTACGCCACCGCCGAGGGCGAGGTCACGGACGCGGCCAACCCGAACGGCTCGGCGCAGAACATCGCCGGGATCGTCAACGAGGCGGGCAACGTGCTCGGCATGATGCCGCACCCGGAGCGCTGCGCCGAGGGCCTGCTCGGCTCGGCCGACGGGGCGCTCGTCTTCCGGTCTCTCATCGAGCACGTTCGGGCGGGCGTAGCGGCGTAGCTCTCCTCTCAGCGCGGCGTGGGCAGGCCGTAGCTCAGGCTGACGCCGGGGCGGAGCAGCACCCGGTCCGGGGCGATGATCGGCGCAAGCCCGACGCGAAGCCCAGGCCCCCGAGTCTCCGGCTGGATGCGGTACCCGAGCGTCGCGGTGAGCGCCGCGCGCGGCAGGGCGCTGAGCACGCCTGGCTCGGCCGTCCCGACGAGGACGCCGAGACCCAGCTCCAGCTTGTGATGTCTCGTGCCCACCAGCCGGTGCCCCATTACGACGATGAACGCGGCAGCGAGCGCCCGCTCCTCCTCCTCATGCCGGCACGATAGATCCGTATCGCGGCACCCAAACAGCGGATCGGGAACGACGAAGCCGCCGACCCGAAAGCCGTACCCGCGCTCGCTCACCGAGTCGAAGTTGAGAGATGCGATGCCGGTGTTGCCGAGCACCTCGACGAAGGCGGTGTAGCGAGCCGGTTGCGCGGTAGCCGTCACGGCGAGGAAGAGCAGGAGCAGGGCGCGCATGGCAGCAAGGGGGCGAGTGCTTCCCTTGTGCCGCCGTAAGGTCGCTCTGCGTCACGCGCTCCTCCTGGACAAGCTAGCGCGCGCCTCGCCCAGTCAGGACTCAGCGGCGAGACTAGCCGACTACGCAGCCTCGCGCCGGGTTCGGAGCGCGACTGACAGGTCCACGAGAAGCGAGCGGAGGATGGCGGCTCCGACGAGCAGCCCGAAGACAACCGTGATTGTCGTCGTGACGGCCCTGAGCGCCTCGCCAAGAATGAGGCTCAGCGGGAGATTCAAGAGACCGAACCACCGGACCTCGAATGGGAGCACCGCCAGGGCGAGGACGGCCACCAGCACCATCACCGACAGGAAAAGGCGCGGCGAGGCGAACACCGCCCCCGCCGATCGCAGACGCTCGCCCCACCGGCCTGCGAGCAGGCGCTCCCACGGCATGAACAGCGCGTAGATGAAGCCGAGGCGCGTGAAGTCGATCCCGAGGATGAATGTATTCGCCGTGTGGAAGACGACGGCTAGGACGAGAAAGGTCCTGAACAGGCGGAAGTGGAGGACGGCGAACAGGAAGCCGATCTCGAAGGCTACAGCCGTGAGGTCCGTCAGCTCCCACGCAAGCGCATTGGTGTGGTTGTGAAACAGCCAGAGGCCGAAGACTCCCTGGTCTCCGCGCTGGACCCTACCGGAGAGCCAGTCTCGTGCGCCATGTGTGTTGAGGTCGAAGTCCAACCAAACGAGAGACTTGGGGAACCCTGCCGAGAAGTAGCCGAACGCTATTGCAAGCGCCATGAGGGCCACGGGCCATGCGTTGGCCCATGCGACGGACGGCGGCTCCTGCAGACCGCCGTCCCGGCGCCGCACGGCGTCCAGCGAGAAGGCGTCTCCCCACCGCGAGAAGGCCATCACAAGCACGGTAAGGATGAAGAAGGTCGTCCCGTGCTGGATCTTCCCTTGCGAATACACGAACGTCAGCCCGACCGAGATGACGGCCGCTAGGAGGAGAGAGACGAGGCGCGTCCGGTAGCCAAACAGGAGCGCGACAACGAGGACAGCCTCGGCGACGAAGAGGGCATTGAGGAAAAACGCGCTGGGCATGCTGGCGAAGAACGCCCCGAGGCTGAACTCCGGCGGGCTGAAGAAGGCAGGTGGGAGCGAGCTCACCCAGCCGAACGTCGGGAACCCCAGCAGTAGGGTGTGGCCGGCGAAGAGGATGCGGAAGAGCGCGAGCCCCTCGGTCGGCACGGCGTAGCTGTGTATCCAGCGGTTGAACAGGGTCACTGCTATTCAGGTAAGAGGGTGAGCGTCCTGTCCGAGATGACCCGGACTACCTCCTCGTCCTCGGCAGGCGCTAGCGGTTCCAGGCGGTACATGCGGTTAACTATCCGGAGCGCAGCGGCCGGATGACCGGCAGCTGCTTCGGCGTTCTGGCGCAGCCACGCCCTGGTCTCGCGGATCTCCTCCTCGGTGATGACACCCCCTGTTACCGGGATCGTCACCGGGCCGAGCCGGATGGGAGGACGGCGCGGCCCGGGTCTGCTGAGGCCGAAGCCATCCCGGACGATGATCCGGTGGATGCCTGGGTGGATGCCCGGCAAGAGCTCCACGATCGGGACGGAGGTCTCGGTCCCGTCCGGGCCGACCACCAGGAACTCTTGCCGCCGGTAGACCAGCGCCTCCGCGTCTGCGTGGTAGAGCGTCGCTCCACCGGGAAGCAAGAACGTCGGAAACGGTTCGGAGCGCGTGTGTTTGATTGCGAGCTGCCCACAGAGGAAGAGCAGGGCGAACGCAAAGATCGGAACCAGCCACCAAGGGGTAGGCCTCCCGGCGAGGGCCAATCCGGGTGCAGGCACCACTGGGTCTAGCGCACGGCGAGAGAGACTCTGATCCATAGAAAAACGAGAGTAGCGGTTCCGAAAGCCTTCAAACATAGCCCGTCCGAATATAGACCACGCCTGCAGGGGAGTCAATTGCGATGGTGCCCGCACGCGCCGTCTCAGGCGGTGCTCAGGCTGCCCGCCGCTGATCTGCTGCGTCGTCGGATGGCCTCACCTGCCGGGCGAGGAGCACGGCAACCTTAAACTGTTTGTCCGATGGCTGCGTCCACGCCCCGGGTACAGAGTAGAGATGCCCTGTCACTGCCGCAGCCGGGTCAGCTTCTGGGTGCCGAGCAGGCGGTCCCCGGCCGTGAGGCGGGCGACGTAGAGCCCGCTCGGCACCGGCGTGCCGGAGGCCATCGTCCCGTCCCACGAAACGGACTGCGCCGCCTCGTGCGGACCCAGTGCCCAGCGCCGCACCTCGCGCCCAGCCGCGTCGAAAACGGCGAGCGTCATCGGCTCGCGGCTTGCGCCGACGCGGAGCGTGGTGTCGGCCCCGAACGGGTTAGGAAACGTCTGCAACCGGGCGCGACCCGGAGCAGCAGGCGGAAGGGCGCTGGAAGTCGTGATCTGCCTGTTGTCCAGGTAGAGGAGGCCCCCGGCGAGGTCGCCCGCGAGGAGGTCGAGGTCGCCGTCACCGTCGAGGTCGGCAGCGGTGGGCGAGGTGTTGTAGCGGAGCGCCCCCACGTCGAAGGGCTGGACCTCGAACGCCGGGGCCTCCGGGGAGCCGGTGTTCCGGTAGAAGAGCACGTCGTCGCGCTCGGTCCCGAGGAAGAGGTCGAGGTCGCCGTCGCGGTCCACGTCGGCGAGGTGCGGCGCGCTGTAGCGGCCGACGTCGATGCTCTCGGGGTCCTCGGGGTCGCTCACGTCGAAGAGACCGGGGAGCGTGGCCTCGACGAAGTTCGGGAGCTGCACCGAGCCGTCATTGCGGAAGTAGTTGAGCGTCCCCGAGAACTCGCCGACGAGGAGGTCGAGGTCGCCGTCGCCGTCGAGGTCGCCGAGCGTCGGCGTGGCCGTCGAGCCGACGTCGAGGTCCTGGAGCGCCTCGACCGTCAGCTCGAACCCGCCGCCGGTGTTGAGGAGGAAGGCCATCCGCCCGCCGAAGGTGCCGACGAGCAGGTCGCGCCGCCCGTCGCCGTCGAGGTCGCCGAAGGCCGGGGCGTAGTGGTTGGCGAAGTCCACGTCGAGGCTGAGGAAGTCGTCCTCGGCGAGGCGGAACTGCGGGGCCGCCGGGGTGCCGGTGTTCTCGAAGCGGAAGAAGCTGCCGCGCGCCGGCGCGCCCGGGTTGAACCCGCTGCCGACGAGGAGGTCGAGGTCGCCGTCGCCGTCGAGGTCCTCGGCCGCCGGATAGCTCGCGCGGCCGACATCGACCGCGTCGAGGAGCCGGCTCGTCTGCTCCCGGTAGTCCGGCGCGGTCGGGGTGCCGGTGTTCTCGAGGTAGTAGAGGTTGTCGATGATGTTGGCCGTCGTCGAGCAGAACCCGCCGACGATGCCGATGACGAGGTCGAGGTCGCCGTCGCCGTCGAGGTCCCGGAAGCTGGGGACGTTGTAGCCGGCGCTCGTGAGCGGGTTGTCGAGCGGGTACTGCTCGGAGATGAACTCGAGGCCGGGCTCTGCGGCGGAGCCGGTGTTCTCGAAGAAGTAGAGGCTCGGCGTGAAGAAGTCGCCCCAGAAAAGGTCGAGGTCGCCGTCGCCGTCGGGGTCGGCGAAGGTGAGGGCGTTCTGGCCGTGGAGCGAGCCGCGCGACGACCCCGGCGCGGGCGCACCCGGGGTGATGTAGAGCGGCTGCGTGGGATCGTCTCCGCACGTCGGGTTGGACTCGAAGATGACGATGTCCTGGAATTGCTCGCCCGCGAGTTCGTACTGCGGGACGCCACCCTCGGCCCCGGTGTGGCGATACCAGCGGATCTTGCCGCTGTCGGCGCGGCCGAGGAAGAGGTCGAGGTCGCCGTCGCCGTCCACGTCGGCGAGGGCCGGCACGTTGGGGTCCTCGGGCGCGACGGGGTCGCCGGCCAGGTCGAGGAGCGGGTCGGCCCCAAGCGTGAAGCTGGGCGCGCTGCCGCCGCCGTTCTCCCAGTAGCGGACCTGCCCGGAGGGCCGCTGCGTGATGAGGTCCTCGTCGCCGTCGCCGTCGAGGTCGCCGAAGCGGAACCACGAGCCGGCGTCGATCCCGGCGTACTGGTCCGAGCGCCACGCGAAGTCCAGCGCACCCGTGTGCTCGTAGTGGCTGATCCGGCCCTGCTCTTCGAGGATGAACAGCCCGAAGGTGCCGTCGCCGTCGGGGTCGGCGAGCTGCGTGCGCGGATTGTTGAAGGCCCCGGCGAAGGCGAGGTCGTACGGATCGCCGTCGGCGTCGAGGACGGGGAACGGCGTGATCTGCCGCTCGAAGTCGAGGGGCTGCGCCGAGGCGGCGGCCGCGAGGAGGCAGAGCGGAAGGAAGCGGAGCATATCCGGTGGACAGTGGGACGGAAGACGGTGGGGCAGACGACAGAAAAGATACCGAGACCATCGTGCTCAGCACCGCAGGGGCGAGGCGTGCCTCGCCCGAGGGCTTGCACTGCGGACTTCCGCAGCCTACCGGCTCACAGTTTGCCCTGGAACGAGGCCAGGAGGGCGAGGTCGTCGTCGGAGATCTCGTCGCTGAGTTCGTACTCGGCGCCCAGGTCGAGGTGCTGCGGCGCGGCGGCGATCACGCGGTCGATGGCCTCGCTGAGCGGCTCGCCGCGGAGGTAGGCCCCGGCGGCGTTGCGGTGGCCGCCGCCGCCGAAGGCCCGCGCCCACCCGTTGATGGCCAGCGCCCCCTTCGACCGAAACGAGCACTTGATCCCGGACGGCGTCTCGAGGAACATCACGACCGCCTTGACGCCTTCGAGCGAAAGCGGGTAGCCCGTCAGCCCTTCGGCCTCGTCTGACCGCGCCCCGACGCCGTTCATCGCGTCCAGCGAGACGACGATGTAAGCGATCTGCCCGTCGTAGACCGGCGTGATCGTGTCGAGCGCACGCGAGAGGAGGCGGAGCGTGCTCGGCATCCGCGTGTCGAAGATCGCGACGTGGATCGGCTCCGGGGCGATGTCGCCGCGCGCCAGGAGGTCGGAGACGATCGTGTGGACACGGGCCGTCGTCGAGCCGTAGCGGAACGAGCCGGTGTCGGTCATGATCGCGGTGTAGAGGGCCGTCGCAATCTCGGCGTCGATCAGGCCGGCGTCGTGCTCGGCGATGAGGTCGTAGACGATCTCGCCGGCGGCCGAGGCGTCGGTCCGCAGCAGTTGGTGGTCGAACCAGGCCTCGGGACCGGGGTGGTGGTCGATCAGGAGCTTCGGCGCAGCCTGGTCGCGCAGGACCGGGCCGAGCTTGCCGATGCGGTCCTCGGAGTTGGTGTCCACGATCACGAGCGCGTCGGCCTCGTTGACTTTCTTGAGCTGCTTGAGCGCCCCGGTAAACGTCGTCACCTTTGCGAGGTCGAGCATCCACTCGAGGTTGCGCGGCGGGGCGTCGGCGTTGAGGAGCGTGACCTGCTTGCCGAGGGTGCGGAGGAACAGCCCGAGCGCGATCTGCGAGCCGAGGGCGTCCCCGTCCGGGCGGATGTGCGTCGTGATGACGATGCGCTCGGCGTCGAGGAGATGCTGGAGGACCGGGTGCGGCATGGCGAGAAGCGGAGAAAACCAGACGGCCCTAGCCAACGGTCGCCCCGGCGAAAGGTTCAGCGCAGGTTGCCCACCTGGAGGCCCACGGTCACGCCGCCGAACGGGTAGCTCGGGTTCGCGTTGCCGAAAGCGAGGACGCTGAAGCCGATCAGGTCGGTGGGTCGCCACGTCGCCTGAGCCTGGAGGGGGAGGCCTAGCGCGAGCCGCTGTTGCGAAGCCTCAACGAGCGCGAGGCCCGCACTGGCCGAGAGAAAGAGGTCGCCGCTGGCCAGATACCGACCGTAGAGCAGGCCATAGTCGCCAACACTACCGATGGAAAACACAGAGAAGTCTGCGACTCCGAAGGCTCGGGCGGTGACAAGGTGGCGCTTGAAGCGGTACGTAGCGTACATGGTCACGGCGGATGAACCGTCGTTGTCCAGGCCAGCGAGACCCGGCGCAAAGCGGCCCACGCCGCCCCCCATCCCTACCCACAGCGCCTGCCGGGACGGGGGGAGCGGCCTGGCGTAGTCAGCGGACTGGGCACGCGCAGGCAGAGCGAGCAGGCCAACGGCGAACAAACAGAAGAGCCCTTTCATGGGGGAGTGCTTGAGGTAAGGCGGACGTCGGAGTCTCGGGAGCGGGAGGACCGGCGCCGCCAAGTATACCGCCCCCCGCGATTGCATTTCAGTTCCCTACGACGAGCGTATCGGCCTTCGGCACGGTATGTGGCAGAACAGCAGTAATGACGAAAAAAACCCTCGCTATGAGCCTGTATCACTTCCTCCTTCTATTTCTCACGGTTATCCTCCTCGGCCTTGCCGCGATTACGTTCAACCAGACGGTGAGCGAGCCGCCTGTCCGCACCCACGCCGTCGAATCAGACGAGGCGAGGCCGTTCCAACAGACCGTACGGGTCTAGAACCCTGCGGGGCGTCTGGAGTAGCACGGGGCCATCGCTCCAGCCCACAGCCCCATGCCCACCGTTACGTCGGACATCCACATCGAAGGCATGAGTTGCCGGCACTGCGTAGCGGCCGTCGAGGGCGCGCTCGCTCAGCTAGACGGCCTCCAGGTCGAGACCGTCGGCATCGGGGAGGCGCGGGTGCGCTACGAGGCGCAGCGCGTGTCGGCCGGGTCCATCACCGAAGCGCTCGCAGACGAGGGCTACGCAGTGCGGTCGGTCGAGCGGGTCGCCTGAGCACGGGGCTCAGGCGAGGCGCGGGTCTGCCGACCCTCAAGCCGCCGGTGTCGTGGGTGCGGCCGTGAGGATGGGCTGTTCCCGACTGTTTACCTCGTCGGTCTCCGGGAACGTCGTCAGGATGAGGCGCGGGCCGCGGTCGTAGGTGAGGTAGCTGTAGGTCCAGTTCAGGAGCACGCCGAGCCGGTTGCGGAAGCCCGTCAGCTTGACGACATGGAGCCCGGCCCAGGCCAGCCAAGCGATGAAGCCCTTGAGGCCGCGCCCGCCCGGGAACTGGACGATGGCGGCGTTGCGGCCGATCGTCGCCATCATGCCGAGGTCGCGGTAGCGGAACGGCTCCGGGGGCAGGCCGCGCTCGGCGCGCTCAATGGTCTCGGCGGCATGGATGCCCTGCTGGATCGCTACCTGCGCCACCTGGGGGTAGAGCTCGCCCTCGGGGCTGGAGGCTCCGGACAGGTCGCCCGCCACGAACACTTCAGGGTGGTCGGGAAGGCGGAGGTGCTCGTCGACGAGAATTCGGTATCCGCTCGTCTGCTCGACGCCCAGCACGTCGGCGAGGGGGTTGGCGCGGACGCCGGCGGCCCAGACGAGCGTCTGAGTCTCGATTACCTCGCCGCCCTCCAGGGAGACCTCGCGCGCCGTCACGCGCTCCACGGCGCTGCCCAGGCGGACCTCGACGCCGCGCCGCTCCAGCACCTCTTTCGTGTAGGCCCGGAGTTCCGGCTTGTAGCCCGCCATCAGGCTGTCGCCCCGTTCGAGGAGGACGACCCGGGCACGGTCTACGTCGAGGCCAGGAAAGTCGCGCTCGAAGACGCGGTCGAACAACTCGACGAGCGCCCCCGCCGTCTCAACGCCCGTCGCGCCGCCGCCGACGACGACGAACGTGAGCACGCCGTCCTCGATCAGGCCAGGGTTCCGGTTCGCCGTCTCGAAGCGCTCGATGACGTGGCTCCGCAGGTTGATGGCGTCGGGGACGTTCTTCAACGGGAAGCCGTAGCGCCTGGCCCCCTCGACGCCAAAGTAGTTGGTCGAGGCCCCGGTGGCGAGGATCAGGTAGTCGTACCACAGCGGCCGCCCGGCTTCGAGCAGCACCTGGCGCTTCTCGAAGTCCACGCCGACGACCTTGCCGAGGAGAAAGTCGAAGTTCGTCTGGCCCTGGAAGATGTGGCGGGCGGGCTGGGTGATGTCCCCCGGCGGCAACCCCGACGTGCCGACCTGGTAGAGCAGCGGCTGAAACTTGTGGTAGTTGTTGCGGTCCACGAGCAGGACGTCCACGCGCGCTTTCCGCAGGGCTTTGACTGCTTCGAGGCCTGCGTGCCCGGTGCCTACGATCACGACGCGGGGGCGCGGCTTCATCCCATCGGCAGCAGGAACGGCGTCGACGGAGCGGATGGGTTCGACTTCCATGACATCAGGCATGGCATCAGGAGTATGTGCACCGGGCCGTACGCTACGCGGCGCACGAGGTTGCCGAGGATCTGTGAAACAGACCATACTATCGGCACCTGGGCAGGTCTTGGTAAAGGGCCTCGGCTATGCGCCCGGGGCCTGCGTCGTCGCGGAGCGAGGTGTCCGCCCAAGCGGTGTCCCCGCCGAGCGCCTCCACGCGGAGCTCGCAAAAAGAGCAGCGGCCCGCTGACCTCCCCGAACGCCTTCAGTCGTGATAGGGATAGCGGCTCCCGAGCGAGCGCTACCTCCTGTCCATCCATCGCCACCGAAGCCATGTCTATCCGCCCGCTGTTCGCCGCCCTGTTTGTCCTGCTGCTGGGTGCGCAACCCGCCGACGCTCAGTTCTGGAAGAAGGCCCGCGAGGCCGCCAAGCGCGGAGCCGAGCGCGCCGTCGAGCGCGAGACCGCCCGCCGCGCCGACGCCGCCGTGACCGGCATGTTCGAGCTCGGCGACGACGTCGTCGGCTGCGTCGTCGGTGACGACGCCTGCGTGGAGGAGGCCCGCGCCGAAGGCAAGGAGGTCGTCTACGTGGACGACGAGGGCACGCCGCTTCCCGACGACCAGCAGCCGACCGGTACCCCTGCGGCGGCACCGGACGACGCACCAGCCTCGATGCGTCCCGGCGAAGGTGCCTGGGCCAACTACGACTTCGTTCCCGGCCAGACGGTCCTCTTCTTCGACGACTACGAGCGCGCCTACGTCGGGGACGTGCCGCGCCGCCTCCGGTTCATCAACGGCGCGATGGAGGTCGTCGAGAACGGCGGCAGCCAGATGCTCCGCTTCACCAGCGACTCTCGCTTCGCGCTCCCGCTGCCGGCGACGCTCCCCGAGCGCTTCACGGTCGAGTTCGACCTCTTCGTGCCGTACTACAGCAACTTCACGCTCGGCACCAGCACGCCCGAAGGGCGCAGCGAGCCGGACTTCCGCCCGTCCGACTGGCCGCAGGCGCACTTCGCCGTCAACGGCGGCTACCACGGCAAGGTCGGCGTCTTCGGCGGCAGCGGGGGGACGACGAACGGCGTGAACTACGGTGCGCTGCACGAGCGCATGGTGCCGGTCCGCATCGCGGTCGACGGGAGCTACGTCAAGATGTACCTCGACCAGCAGCGCATCGCCAACATCCCGAACGCCGACATCGGCCGGGGCAGCGAGATCCTCGTCCACGTCGGCGGCTGGGTCAGCCGGGGCGAGGAGAACTGGATCTACCTCGACAACGTCCGCGTGGCCGAGGGCGGGCGGGACCGCGTCTACGAGAAACTCGCCGCCGACGGGCGCTACGCGACGCAAGGCATTCTCTTCGACACCGGCAGCGCCACGATCCGCCCCGAGTCCACGCCGACGCTCAGCGAGATCGCCCGCGCGCTCCAGCAGCACGGCGACCTCCGCCTCCGCATCGAGGGCCACACCGACAACACCGGCTCGGCCGAGGCCAACCAGCAGCTCTCCGAGCGCCGCGCCGCCGCCGTCCGCGACTACCTCGTCCAGCGCGAAGGCATCGGCCCCGAGCGCCTCGAGTCCGCCGGGATGGGACAAGCTGTCCCCGTCGCCGACAACGCCACGCCCGAGGGCCGCCAGACGAACCGCCGCGTCGAACTGGTCGTACTCTAGCCGCTCTCGCCTTCCTTATTCCCTCCTACGCAACGCCATGCTCCGCTTCCCGACCCTCGTGCTCCTCGCCCTCCTCCTTCCGCTCGCCGGGCAGGCCCAGTCCGCCCAGCAGGTGCTCGACGACGTGCTCGACCAGTACCGGGCCGACCTGGCCGGTGCCGAAAACTACACGCTCACCCAGACGGTGATGGGCACCGAGACCATGACCTACGCCGAACGCGCTGAGGGCGGCGGCCCGCTCGACTACACCTACACGACCTACATCACGCTGCCGGGTGGGCAGACAATGAGCCAGCCCGCCGAGACGGAGAACATGGCTCCGCTCCAGATGCTCGACCGTATCCGCGAGTCGGCGCGCTACGTCGGGTCCGAGGACGTGGACGGCACAGCTGCGCATGTCATCGCGGTGGACGACTTCGGCGAGGCGATGAGCGACATGGGCATGATGCCCAACGCCGAGTTCGAGATGGAGACGGTCACGTTCTTCGTCGGCAAGCGGGACCGCCGGGTCGTCAAGATGACGATGGCGGGTACGATGAAGCAGGACGGTCGCACCTCGCCCATCGCGATGGAGACGCGGCTGCTCGACTACCGGACGGTGGACGGCCTGACGGTCCCGTTCCGCACGGTGATGGAGATCCAGGGTGCGAGCGGGGCGATGGACGCCGGTGAGCGCGAGGAGGTGCTCCGCGAACTCGAAGAGGCGAAGCGCCAGATGGAGTCCATGCCCGAGGCGCAGCGCCAGATGATGGAGCGCATGCTGGGCGACCAGATGAAGCAGGCCGAGGAGATGCTCGCCGGCGAGAGCATGCAGTTCGAGATGCAGGTGACCGACGTCCAGGTCAACGCCGGCCCGCCCAACTAGTGCTGCGACGAGCTCCCGTTGACAGGTAGGTCATCCTGAACTCGGTTCAGACCGCGCAGCAGCGGCGCAGCCCATCTACGGGCCACGCCTCAGATCCCGGATCGGGGTCCGGGATGACAAGGTGGAGCGACCTGTCCGTCTCAACGTGCCAGAGGACTGGGCTCTGTCTGGAAAGTCCATCTCTGGCCTGCGCACGGCATCGGCCTCCGCTCGCCCCGCCCAGCTGCATCGCCGTAGTGAGGCTACGGCTGGTGAGGTCGCTGCGCTCCCTGATCCTGCGGATTCGCGCGCCTTGCGAGACGAAGCCACCTACTCGCGCTGGGCTTCAGGCTCAATATCCAGGCAGAGCCCGGCCTGCCGAACCCGTCTGAGTTAGACTTCGGTCGCGCTCGGGCGGAGCGAGCGGAGGTAGGTCCACGACCAGACGCCGTGGACGTGCCCGTCGCCCCAGAGGAACTGGACGGCGTAGTTGCCCGCTGGGCGGACCTCCTTCAGTTCGTAGGTCTGGAGGCTCGGCAGGTCCCACACGATGGGGTCCACCGGGTCTGCCATCTTGCCGTGTCCGCCCCGGCACTCGACGCACGGGCAAGCCCGGCGTAGCCCCTCGTACGAGTAGACCGACCGGTGCCCGTCGGTCCACGCAATCGTCAGCTCCTGCCGGCCGTGGTCGACGGCGATCTGGGTCGGGGTGGTACGCGGTTCGTTCATCGGGAAGGGCACCGGCATGGGGGCGGGGGCCGGGAGGCTGGAAAAGGTAGCGGGACCAGTACCTTCTATCCGACAGCCGCTGCCTACCGTTCCCCGCCTACCGCTCCACCGCCGTGCATCGCTCGCCCTGCGACGAAGGCGTCATCGAGTCCGGCCCCCACGGCGGGGCTGCCGACGCGTGCGAAGAGGACGCCAAGCCCTGGGTGCTCGCCGCGACGATCGGCGGCTCTAGCCTCGCCTTCATCGTTGGCTCCGTCGTCAACGTGGCGTTGCCGGCGATGCAGCGCGGACTCGGCGCGACGGTCGCCGAGGTGCAGTGGGTGCTCAACGCCTACCTGCTCTTCCTCGGGGCGTTGATCCTGGTCGGGGGCTCCGCGGGCGACCGGTTCGGGCGGCGGCGGCTGTTTGTGGCCGGCACGGTCGTCTTCACCCTCGCCTCGGTCGGGTGCGGCCTCGCCCCGACAACCGGATGGCTGATCGCGGCGCGGGCCGTGCAAGGGGTCGGGGCGGCGCTCCTCGTCCCGAACTCGCTCGCCATCATCTCGGCCGCCTTCGAGGGGGCGGAGCGCGGCAAGGCGATTGGGACGTGGGCCGGCTTCTCAGCGCTGACGACGGCGCTCGGGCCGGTGCTCGGCGGGTGGCTCGTCGACGCCTTTTCGTGGCGGTGGGTGTTTTTCGTGGTCGTCCCAGTCGCGCTCGGCACGCTTGGCATCGCGCTGTGGAAGGTGCCCGAGAGCCGGGACCGAGCTTCGACGGGCCGGCTCGACGCAGCGGGCGCAGCTCTGGCCGCCGCCAGCTTCGGCGCGCTCACCTACGGCCTGATCGCCTCAGCCGAGCGGGGATGGGGTGACTCCGTCGTCCTCGCTGCCGTCGCAGGGGCGGTTGGGCTCTTCGGACTGTTCCTCCTGCGCGAAGCGCGAGCCCCAGACCCGATGGTGCCGCTCGACCTCTTCCGCTCGCCCACGTTCAGCGGAGCCAACGCGGTGACGCTGGGACTGTACTTCGCGCTCACCGGGGTGCTCTTCTTCCTACCGTTCAACCTGATCCAGGTGCAGGGCTACTCGGCGACCGCGGCCGGGGCGGCGTTTCTCCCGTTCTCGCTCGTGGTCGGCTTCTTCTCGCGCCCGGCGGGCGGTCTCGTGGAGCGGTTTGGGGCGCGGCTGCCGCTCGTCGTCGGGCCGCTCGTGACCGCGCTCGGGCTGGCGCTGCTCGTGGTGCCGTCCGTCGGCGGGTGGTACTGGACGACGTTCTTCCCGCCGATGCTGGTGCTCGGCACCGGGATGGCGATTGCCGTCGCGCCGCTGACGACGGTCGTGATGGACAGCGTGGACGAGAGCCACGCCGGCACGGCTTCCGGGGTCAACAACGCGGCGTCACGCATCGCGGGACTGCTGGCCGTTGCTGTCCTCGGCGTCGTCGCCCTCGGCACGTTCAACGCGGCGCTTGACGAGCAGCTTGCCGCCGCCGATGTGTCCGCCCAGACCGAGGCCCTGCTCGCCCCCTTTCGCAGCGACCTCACCGGAGCTGACCTCCCCGATGCCCTGCAGGGCGACGAGCGCGCGGCGCTCCAGGCGCTCGTCGGTGCCGCCTTCGTGGCGAGCTTCCGCTGGGTAGCAGGGATTTCGGCGGCGCTCGCGCTGCTCAGCGCGCTCTGCGCCGCCCTCACGATACGGCCGGTCGCGGAACCGGAGGCCCAGCCCTAGCCGTTCCGACAGTGCCCCACGCCCTGGATGCTCATGCCCCCGTCCGACCCCCACGCCGACCAGCCCGTCCTCGCATCCGGCACCCCGCTCGGCGACGCGCACGCCGCGGTGGTCCTCCTGCATGGACGCGGTGCCTCGGCGCAGAACATCCTCATGCTCGCCTCGGAGTTCGGGCGCGGCGACCTAGCCTACCTTGCTCCGCAGGCAGCAGGAAGCTCGTGGTACCCATACTCATTCCTCGCCCCGCTCAGTCAGAACGAGCCGAAGCTCTCGTCGGCGCTGCAGGTCGTCGGGCGGATGCTGGACGAACTGGAGGCCGGAGGCGTGCCGCCGGAGCACGTTGTGCTGGCCGGGTTCTCGCAGGGCGCGTGCCTCGCCAGCGAGTACGTCGCCCGCAACACCCGACGGTACGGCGGGGTCGCCGTGCTCAGCGGCGGGCTGATCGGCCGGGAGCAGCTTCGCGGGGCGGACCCGCCCGCGGACAAGCGCCTCGACTACGAGGGCGACCTCGCCGGCACGCCTGTCTTCCTCGGGTGCTCCGACGTGGACCCTCATATCCCGCTCGTCCGCGTCGAGGACTCGGCCGATGCACTCGGACGCCTCGGGGCTGAGGTGACGCTCCAGGTCTATCCTGGCATGGGGCACACGGTCAACGATGACAAGATCGAGTACGTCCGTCGCCTGCTGAATCGCCTCCACCCTACTGTTCACTGAAGCTATGAAACCCACTGTCCACGGCATCCACCACGTCACGGTCATCTCGGGGGACGCTCAGGAGAACCTCGACTTCTACACGAAGGTGATGGGGATGCGGCTCGTCAAGAAGTCGATCAACCAGGACGCGCCCGACACCTACCACCTGTTCTACGCCGACGCCGAGGGCACGCCCGGCACCGACCTCACGTTCTTCCCCTGGGCTGGGCTGCCGCGTGCCCGCCCCGGCGTGGGCCAAGTCGTCGAGGTCCCGCTCGCTGTCCCGGTCGGGAGCATGACGTTCTGGCGGGACCGCCTGGCGGAGCACGGAGTGGAGACCAGAGACGACGAGGTGCGCTTTGAGGAGCACTACGTGCCGTTCGAGGATCCGCACGGACTGAAGCTGGCGCTGGTGGAAGTAAACGGGAAGAGGCGTTTTGCGCCATGGAATGGCAGTCCGGTACCTGCGGAGCACCAGGTTCGCGGCGTGCATACGGCCTGCCTCTGGGAGTCGAGTCTTGGCCCAACCGAGGCCCTGCTTACCGAGGTGATGGGCTTCGAAAAGGTAGCGGAAGAAGGCGAGTGGCACCGGTACGGTGTAAGTGGGAGCACGTCGGGAGCACTTGTTGACGTGCGCGTGCTCCCAGACGGTCCGCGCGGCGGGCGGGGAGCCGGCGGGGTCCACCACGTCGCGTGGCGGGTCCACGACGAAGACGAAGAGCGCGCCGTCCGTCACGCCGTCGAGAGCGCCGGCCTGCGACCGACGCCGCTCATCGACCGGTTCTGGTTCAAGTCGGTCTACTTCCACGAGCCGGGCGGTGTCCTCTTCGAGCTTGCCACCGACGGCCCCGGCTTCGCCCGCGACGAGGACGCCGCGCACCTCGGCGAGGTGCTGATCCTGCCCCCATGGATGGAGGAGCAGCGGGCGCAGATCGAGGCCGGACTTCCACCTCTCACCCACTAACCGGCCTCCTCATGTCTGACTCCGTCTGGCCCACGCTGCCACCGCTGGAACACTGGCAGGACACCTGTGCTACGGTCCACCTGTGGACGCAGGTCGTCGGCAAGGTGCGCCTCGCGCTCGGCCCGCGCATCAACCACTGGTGGGGCACGGCGCTCTACGTCACCCCGCGCGGCCTCACTACGTCGCCGATGCCCTACACAGCGGGCACCGTGCAGGTCGACTTCGACCTCCTCAACCACGACCTTCTTGTTGAGACCTCAAACGGCGAGCAGGCGTCGTTTGGACTAGAGCCGATGCCGGTCGCAGCATTCTACGAGAAGGCGATGGGAGCGCTCCGCGAGGTCGGGGTCGACGTGACCGTCTGGCCGGTACCGGTCGAGTTGGAAGAGGTGATTCCGTTCCCCGACGACACGACGCACGCGAGCTACAACGCCGAGACGGTGCAGGCGTTTCACCGTGCTCTCGTGCAGGCGGACCGCGTGTTCACGGCGTTCCGCGCCCGATTCCTCGGCAAGAGCAGCCCTTCGCACTTCTTCTGGGGCGCGTTCGACCTCGCCGTGACGCGGTTCTCTGGCCGGACGGCGCCGCCGCACCCGGGCGGCTACCCGAACGTCGCCGACTGGGTAATGGAAGAGGCCTACTCGCACGAAGTGTCGAGCGCCGGGTTCTGGCCCGGCACGGGGCTCGGCGAGGCCGCGTTCTACGCGTATGCCTACCCGACTCCCGAGGGCTTCGCGGACCGCAAGGCTGAGCCGGACGCGGCCTACTTCCACAAGGACCTCGGCGAGTTCGTCTTGCCGTACGAGGCCGTGCGATCAGCCTCCGACCCGGACGCGGCCCTGATGGCCTTTCTCCAGAGCACCTACGAAGCCTCCGCCGACCTCGCCGACTGGGACCGCAAAGCGCTGGAGCGAGCCTAGGTCCGCACGGTGAACGACTGCGACGGTCGCACGGTGAAGCGCGTGCAGACCTCGTCGTGCTCGAACTCGACCGGCTCTCCGTCGGCGAGGACCTCGACCGGTGTAACGCCGAAGACCTCGACGGCCCACCGGGTCCACGGAGCAGGGAAGGTGCCCTCCGTCCCGGACGTGATGCGGACCCCCTCGTCGTCGCATGTCCCGTGGAAGGTGCAGCGGTAGAACCCTCCGCGCTCGAAGTCCCACCCGTCGCCGGCGTCGTCGTAGAGCACGTCAGAGAAGGCGCCGCGGGTGGGGTACACCCGGAGCGTGAGCGTGTCGAACGTCCCGCCTGTGTGCTGCCGGACGGGACCGAGCGGGAGTACGCTCCCGGCGCATACCCAGAGCGGGAGCACGTCGAGAGGCGTTTCGACGCGGAGCGTCTGGCCTCCTTCGTGGCGTGCTCCCGTCCAGAAGTCGAACCAGCCGCCGGGCGTGACGGGGAGGTAGACGTCGGTATGCGCCTGCCCCTGGTTCAGGACCGGGTACGCCAGCAGCCGGTCGCCGACGTAAAACCCGGCGGGGTTCTCCAGACGGATGGCCACGTCGCCGGGGTGCATCAGCGCGAGCGGACGCAGGATCGGGAGCGCGTCCGACGCAGCCTGGTGGAGCACGGTGTAGAGGTACGGGAGCAGCCGGTACCGGAGCTCTATGGCTTCGCGGCAGACGCGCTCGGTCTCGGGGCCTAGCGCCCACGGCTCCTGCGGCGGCGTGTCGAGGCCGGAATGGTTGCGGAAGAGCGGCGTGAGCGCGCCGAGTTGGGTCCACCGCGCTAGGAGTTCACCCGACGGAGCACCGACGAAGCCGCCCACGTCGGCTCCGGCGAAGGCGAAGCCGGAGGCGTTGAGGCTGAGGCACTGCTGAAGCGCGAGCAGCAGGTGGTCCCACGTCGAGGAGTTGTCGCCGGTCCAGCCGGTGGCATAGCGCTGCGTGCCGGGATAGGCGGCGCGGGTGATGACGAACGGGCGGCGCTCTGGGCGGAGGCGGGCGAGCCCCTCGTAGGTCGACCGCACCATCTGCATTCCGTAGACGTTGTGCATCGTCGCGTGGTCGGCTCCGCGCCCCTCGTAGCTGTGCCGCATCTCGTCGGGGAGTGTGAGGGCGTCTTCCTCTACATCGCCCTCGCCCTCCTTGTCGGGGTCGAACACGGCCGGCTCGTTCATGTCGTTCCATACCCCGTCCACGCCCATTTCGACGAGGTCGCGGTGGAGCGTGCCCCACCAGGCGCGGGCCTCGGGACGGGTGTAGTCTGGGAAGTAGCAGGGGCCGGGCCAGACGGGACCGGTGGCTAGCGAGCCGTCCGGCATCCGGCAGAACATGTCGCGCTCGATACCGTCTTGCGCGACAGCGTAGTCCGGGTCGTCGGCCTTGATGCCCGGGTCGACCATCACGATGGTGTGGAAGTCCTCGTCGTGGAGGCTGCCGATCAGGCCAGCCGGGTCGGGGAAGGCGTCGCGGTCCCAGGTGAAGACGCGGTAGCCGTCCATGTAGTGGATGTCGAAGTACAGCGAGTCGCACGGAATGCCCCGCTCGCGGAAGCCCCGGGCGACGGCACGGATCTCGGATTCGGTCTTGTACGAGTAGCGGCACTGGTGGTAGCCGAGTGCCCACTTCGGCCACATCGGCGGGCGGCCGGTCAGCCGCGTGAACTGCTGCACGATCTCGACCGGCGTCGCCGCGTGGAAGACGTAGTAGGTCAGGCGGTCGGTCTCGGCTTCGACGCGCAGGCACGCTGGGTCGTGCGCGCCGAGGTCGAAGAAGGACCGGCGAGGCGTGTCCACGAACAGGCCATAGGCGAGGGCGCGGTCGTCGCCGCTGGGCGTCTCCTCGGTCGCAATGCCGAGGACGAAAGGGATGCTTTTGTAGACCGGGTCGGTGCCGCGCTGGAAAGCGAAGGCGTCGGTGTTCCAGTGCTCGTAGCGCCCGCCGCGCCGGTCGATGCCTGCCGTCTTGTCGCCGAGCCCGAGGAGGCGCTCGTGCTCCCGGAGCCGCTTGCTGAGCCTGATGCCGTCGCGGCTCCACGACGGGGCTGCCGCGTCCTCCAGCACCGCCTGCCCGTCCAGAGTGAGCACACTGACGCAGCCCGTCGCCCGGTCCACGCGGACTTCCATCGCCCCCGTGCGAAGCGTGGCAGCCTCCTCGCTCATCGCCAGCACGTTCGGACCGGGCCAGTCGGCGTTGGGGTCGAGCGCATACGAGAACCCGTCACCGAAGGCACCCGTCGGGGAGAGGTCAACGCGGAGTAGGCCGTCGGCGAGCAGGGTCAGGCGCGTTGCCGTGTCTCCGCAGCGGAACAGGAGTCTGCTTGGAGCCGCCGAAACCTCAGTCACGGCGGCTCCGGAAAAAGAAGAGGGGTCGGACATCGAAACGCGTTCGTAAGAAGAGTTCAGGCCGTCGCGACGGGTTCGGTCTCGGTGAGGGCGCGCTCGGTCTCGCGGTCGAAGAAGTGCAGCTTGCCCGCGTCGAGCGCGAGGCCGATCTCGGACCCCGGCTCGGGGACCGGCTGCGGGGCGACGCGGGCGACGGCCGTGTGCGGGCCGCTGTGGACGTAGAGCACGATCTCGTTCCCCATCGGCTCGACCACGTCGAGGGTCCACCGGCTCGAAGCGGCCCCGGCGGGGGCTTCGGCGGCGTAGAGGTCTTCTGGGCGGATGCCGAGCGTGACCGTGCCCGCATGCGACTGCAGTCGCGCCGCGTCAGCCGCGCCGAGCGGGACCGACAGCCCCGTCTCGTCGGCAACGAACGACAGCGCGTCGCCCGCTCCTTCGATGCGGCCGGAGAGGAAGTTCATGGCGGGGCTGCCGATAAAGCCTGCGACGAACTGGTTGGCGGGGCGGTTGTAGAGGCGCAGCGGCGTGTCGATCTGCTGCACCTCGCCGTCTTTAAGCACCACGATCCGGTCGCCCATCGTCATCGCCTCGACCTGGTCGTGGGTGACGTAGATCATCGTCGCGCCGAGCTGGCTATGGAGGCGCGAGATCTCGGTCCGCATCTGGACCCGCAGCTTGGCGTCGAGGTTCGAGAGCGGCTCGTCGAAGAGGAACACCTCGGGCTTGCGGACGATCGCGCGGCCGACAGCGACGCGCTGCCGCTGCCCGCCCGAGAGCAGCTTCGGCTTGCGGTCGAGCACCTGGTCCACGCCGAGGATGCGGGCCGCCTCGCGGACGCGGTCGTCGATCTCGGACTTCGGGAACTTGCGGATCTTCAGCCCGAAGGCCATGTTGTCGTAGACCGTGAGGTGCGGGTAGAGGGCGTAGTTCTGGAAGACCATCGCCACGTCGCGGTCCTTCGGCGGGAGGTCGTTCACCGCCCGGTCGCCGATCGTGAGCGTCCCGCTCGTGATCTCCTCCAGCCCCGCGATCATCCGGAGCAGCGTCGACTTGCCGCAGCCGGAGGGCCCGACGAAGACGACGAACTCGCCGTCCCGCACCTCGAACGACGCGCCGTGGACGGCCTCGTAGCCGTTGGGGTAGACCTTGCGGACGGTGTCGAGTCGGACTCTAGCCATGTCGTTCGTGTCGATGTCTTAGTGGAGCACGCGGGGAATGGAGGATGGACGATAGAGGATGGCTGTTCCAGTTGGGATTGCCGCGCTATTCTCCATCTTCTATTCTCTATCCTCTACCCCTTAACGGCCCCGAGCGTGAGGCCCGAGATAAGGTACCGGCTGAGGACGAGGAAGAGGCCGACGACCGGGATCGAGACCAAGAGCGCCCCGGCGGCGTAGAGCCCCCACTGCGTCGACATGTCGTTCTGGAACATCTTCAGCCCGAGCGGGAGCGTGAACATCGCCGTGTCCTGCAGCACCACGTTCGCCACGACGTACTCATTCCACGCCGTCATGAACGAGAACAGGGCGGTGATGACGAGCGCGGGGGCGGCGAGCGGGAAGATTACCCGGTAGAACGCCTGCCACGGCGTGCACCCGTCGATCCGCGCGGCCTCTTCGAGTGCGGGCGGGATCGTGTCGTAGTACCCCTTCATCTGCCACACGCAAAACGGCAGCGCCGTCGCCGAATAGATGACGACGAGGCCGAGGTAGGAGTCGAGCAGCTTGAGGTTGATCAGCACGACGTAGAGCGGGAGCAGCAGCATCGTCGCCGGAAACATCTGCGTGATGAGCAGCCCGCCGAGCATCGAGTTGCGGCCCCGGAATTTGTACCGGCTGAGCGCATACCCCGCCGTCGAGGCGAGGGCGACGCCGGTGATGGTGACGACGACCGAGACCAGCATCGAGTTGAAGAGCCACCGCAGAAACGGCGTCTCGAAGAGGAGGGTGCGGTAGTTGTCGAGCGTCGCGCCGTCGGGGATGAACTCGAGGGACGTCGAGAGCAGCCGGTCACCGGGACGGAGGCTGACCGTGATGATGCGCGTGATCGGGTAGACCGAGACGAACGCGAAGACGGCGAGGACCGCGTAGGCCCAGACCATGCCGCCGAGGTTATTGCGGGCGCGGGTGCTCACGGAAGGACGGATGATAGAGGGTTGAATATGGAGGATGGATGAGTCACTTCACCGTTGGGGTGCAGAAGGTGTCGGCGCGCTGTTCCATGCGGCGAAGCTTGCCTCCGATCCGCTGCCACGCGTCGTCCAGGTCGTGATACTGCTCGTCGTCGAGATAACTGCACAGGCGCGCGTGGTCGAGCCACGCCTGCGTCTCCATTGCCTCGCCGAGCGCTTCGTTGATCTTGTTCACGAACGCCGCCGGATACCGCCGCCGCGCCCACGCCTCGGCCAGCATCGCCCCGACCGCCCGCGACGAGCGGCGGATCTGATCGGTCAGCGAATACCTCTCCTCGGACGGGAACGCCTTCGTTGCGTCAAAAATCGCTCTTGCCTGCCGCAGACTCATCCTGTAAACATCAAGGTCTCGGAAGCTCTTAATCGTTGCCATCTTCGATCCTCCATTCTCTATCTTCTAGTAGGCGGCTTCCGTCGCGTTCGTCCTCTTGAGGAAGACTTGGGTGAAGAGAAACAGGATGCCGAAGATGACCATCGAGAGCGCCGCCGCCCAGCCGAAGCGGTACATCGAGAACGCCGCCTCGTAGACGTAGCTGACGAGGATGTGGGTCTGGTCGTTCGGCTCGCCGCCGTTGGAGACCAGCCAGACGACGTTGATGTTGTTGAACGTCCACACGATGCCGAGCGTGATCGCGGGGATCATCACGGGCCGGAGGAGGGGGGCCGTGATCTGCCAGAACTTAGTCCACTCGCTCGCCCCGTCTACGTCGGCCGCCTCGTAGAGCTCGCCCGGAATCGACTGCAAGCCGCCGAGCGCGACGACCATCATGAACGGGAAGCCGAGCCAGATGTTGGTAAGGATAACCGCTACGAACGCCTCAAGCGGGCTCGTCAGCCACGCCACCGGCTCGGCACCGAAGACGCCTGCAATGAGGTTGACCGCGCCGTACTCGTAGTTGAACATGCCGCGCCACGTCAGCGCCGTGATGTACTGCGGCAGCGCCCACGGCAGAATCAGCAGCACCCGCCACGCGGGCTTGCCGACGATGAACGCCTTGTTCAAGATCACCGCCAGCCACACCCCAAGGCCGACGTGGAAGACGATGTTGACGAGCGTCCAGACAACCGTCTTGAAGAACACCGCCCACACCGCCGGTTCGGCGAGCACCGAGGCGTACTGCTGGAGCCCGATCACCTCCCAGTCGCGGATGTGGACGATGTTCATGTTCGAGAGCGACAGCACCACGTTGTAGACGAACGGGTACGCCACGACCGCGAGGACGATCAGGACCGTCGGCCCGAGGAGGCCCCAGAGGAAGAAGGTCCGCTGCCGCGCTTCCCGCGTCTTGACGGGCGCAGCGTCTTCCGCGGCGCGCTCCTGCACCTCTAGTCCGGCTGTTATGGGTTTCGCTTCGAGCATGAGTTCAGGAGCGGAAGAGCGAAAGCGGGAAAGAGCGGAAGAAGGCACGCGCACATGACGGTGCTCGGTACGAAGCACCCTGTTCCGCTCTTCCGTTCGTCCTCTCTTCCATGCCTACAAAAACGTGTCGGCGATGAGTTTTTCGACGTTCTCCTGCATCAGCCGCGCGCCCTCTTCGGGCGTCACGGCCCCGTTCATCACGAGCTGGTAGGGGCCGCGCATCCCGTCCCACACCTGGCGCATCTGCGGCGCAATCGGCATCGCCCGGCCTTTCTCGGCGGCAGCGAGCGAGGCCTGAAGCTCGGGGTTGTTCGCTACGGCGTTGCTGTTGCGGACGGTGCGGAGCGTCGGGATCGTAGCAAGCTCCTCGGCCATCGCCCGTTGCACCTCGGTACCGGTGAGGTAGAGCAGCAGGTCGCGCACGACGGGCAGCTTTGCGTCCGGGACGTTGGCGTTGACCGAGTAGCCTTTGGCCGCGATCATCGGGGCGGCCCAGGCACCGGTCTCAGTCACGAGCGGGAGCGGGGCGATGCCGTAGTCGACCCCGGAGTCGCCGTAGCCGGCCCAGGCCCAGGGGCCGTTGATGATGCTCGCGGCGCGGCCCTCCTTGAAGAGCGTCTCGGAGACCTCGTAGTCGCTCTCGCCCGGAATCACCTGGTAGCGGTCGCGGAGGTCGAGCACGAAGCGGATGGCGCGGACGGTGGCCTCGTTGTCGAGCGTCGGGGTGCCGTCCTCGTCCATCACCCACCCGCCGAAGCCGGTGAGGAAGGGGATGAAGAAGAACGGCTCGCGGTAGTTCCACGTCAGCCCATAGGTGTCGGGCCGCCCGTCGCCGTCCTCGTCGACCGTGCTGGCCTGGAGCATCTCGACGTACTCGTCCATCGTCGCGGGCGGCTCGGGGAGGAGCGCCTTGTTGTGGACGAGGACGAGGTGGTTGCCGATCTGGTCGGCGAGGAGCCAGGGCGTGCCCTCGCCCGAGGCGTCAGGCGACCACCGGACGACGCCCTCGTCGGTGAACCGGGCGAGGATGCTGTCGGGCAGCACTTCGCCCAGCGGCCTGATGGTCTCGGTGAGGGCGAGGATGCCGACGTTGTCCGCCGGCCCGAAGATCAGGTCCGGCCCCTGCCCGCCGACCGAGCCGACGACGAAGAGGCGGCGCAGCTCTTCGGTCTCGCGGTAGAGGGCCTCGACGTTGAGGCCGGGGTGGGCCGCGTTGTAGTCGGCGATGCGTTCGTTGAAGAAGTCGCGCTCGGCTCCGGTCTTCTGGTGCCAGATGCGAAGCTGCGTCCGCGTGTCCTCGGGTCCGCACCCTGCCGCTAGGATCAGAATGAGAGCTAGCACAAATACGCCGCACCATCCGGTAGGGGCGCAGCATGCTGCGCCCCTACGCCGTCGGTTGGTATGGACACCAGGGCCGACCATTACCCCTCCTCGCGGCTGAGGACGACGCCGGTACGCGCCGGGAGTTCGAGCATCAGGCCCGTCTCGTCTTCCTGCACGCGCAGCGGCCCGTCGGTGGTGGCGAAGACGCGGCGGTACGATCCCGCCATCGGCTTGTCGAGGGAAAGGCTGTGGGCCTCGTCGCTGCGGTTCAACACCGCGAGGTGCTGCTCGTCGCCCAGCGTCCGGGCGAAGGCCAGCACCTCGCGCTCGTCGTCGGCGAGCAGCACCTCGAAGTCGCCTCGGCGGAGCGCTTCGCGCTCGTTGCGAAGCGCGATCACGTCTCGGTAGAAGGCGAACAGGTCGGCGTCGAACGCTACGGGATCGCAGGCGCGCTCGCGGGCGAGCGGGTCGGCGCACTCGTCGTCGTAGGCCAGGTCGGCCCAGACCATCGGCTTGCGGTCGTCGGGATCGTCGCCGCCCCACATCCCGGCCTCGGTGCCGTAGTAGACCATCGGCGCGCCGACGTAGGTCATCTGCATGAGCGCAACGAGCCGCTGGAGGTCGCGCTCGGCGTCGTTCGGGGCGCGGACGTCGTAGTCCAGCCCGCCGCGCGGCGAGACGCGCCCGCCCCAGTCGTAGTCGAACCGGTCGGGTGCCTCGTAGTCGAACCGGCCTGCGTTGACGGTCATCGAGGCGATGCGGTCGGTGTCGTGGGAGTCGACGAGGTTCTGGAGTGCCTGCTGGACGGGCTCGGGGTAGTGCGCGCGCCGGGTGTTGAGGTCGTCGGCGAAGTCGGAGGGGGCGAGCGTGCCGTCGACCAGGAAGCCTTTGACGGGGTAGGCGAAGCCGTGGTAGTTCATCGTGGCCGAGAAGCCGCCCTCGCGGATGAAGTCGCCCGCTTCCTCCCAGATTTCGGTGATGGTGTAGGCTTCGGGGTTGAGCGAGCGGACGTGCGCGTTCCAGTCGGTCCAGAACGGAACGGGGACCTCGTTTGCCACGTCGAGCCGCCAGCCGTCGATGCCGTCCGAGGGGTCGCCGTCGCCGTTGGGGTCCATCCAGCGGGCGGTCGCGTCGAAGACGTACTGCTTCGGGCCGGGGTGGAGGTCGGTGCCGTCGTCGGTGTCGGCGAAGACGGGGAGCGTTTCGAAGCCCCACCAGCCCTCGTAGGTGAACTCGTTCTCGTCCGTCGCCGGGTCGTCGAAGGCCTCGACGATGTACCAGTCGGCGTAGGGCGAGGCGGCCTGCTCGCGGCGGAGGTCCCGGAAGGCGAAGAAGTCGCGCCCGGTGTGGTTCCACACGCCGTCGATGACGACGCGGATGCCGCGCGCGTGGGCCTCGCCGAGCATGTCGAAGAAGAGCTGATCGGCGGCGGTCGTGTGCCACGTCGCCGGGTCGCTCGTCTCGGTCGCCATGAGCGCGAAGTCGCCCTCGGGGTCGGGCCCGAAGTGGGGGTCGACGTGGTGAAAGGTGTTGCCGTCGTACTTGTGGAGCGAGCGGGCGTAGAAGACCGGGTTGAAGTAGATCGTGTTGATCCCGAGGTCGGCGAGGTAGTCGAGCTTGTCGATCACGCCCTGGAGGTCGCCGCCGTAGCGCCGGTCGAAGACGCCGTTCTCGTAGAAGTCGTCGCCGGTCTCGGCCTCCCAGCCCGCGCGGGCGTACCAGTCGCCGGTCCACGGCGTGAGCGCCCAGTCCTTGCGCACCCGGTCGATGGGCGTCTCCAGCGATTCGCGGGTCGGGTCGTTCGACGGGTCGCCGTTGCGGAAGCGCTCGGGGAAGAGCTGGTAGAAGACCGCGTCGGCGGCCCAGCTAGGCACGTTGTCCGCGGCGCGCGTGTCCGCCGTGCGGGTGACCGTCATTGGCCCGTCGGCCATCATCGCCAGGACGACCGTGTCTGGCTCCGCCTCGACGTCGAGGACTTCGACCTCGACGTCGAGGACTTCGACGGGCACGGTGCGGCCGCAGCCAGCGAGCAAGCCAAGAGTGAGCGTCAGAAGCCACCGACTCAACTTCAGACCTCTATACTCGTCATCCCCGCGCAGGCGGGGACCCAGAGGACGGAGCCGGACGGTGGGTCCCGGCTCGGGGGCCGGGATGACGGTTCGAGGAAGAAAAGAGGCCGACATCGTTTGAGGTGGCGGGAGGGGGTAGGGGAAGAGGTTTCGCTAGCGCAGGAGCAGCAGTTTCTGGGTGGCGGAGTCGGCCCCGGCGGTGAGACGGACGACGTACGTCCCGCTCGGCAGGCTAGACCCGTCGAGCACAGCGCGGTGCGTGCCGGCCGGCAGCAGGCCGTCGGCGAGGACCGCGACGCGGCGGCCGAGCACGTCGTAGACCTCCAGCCGGACGGCGCTCGGCGCGGCCAGCGTGTAGCCAATCGTCGCAGCACTCGCGAACGGGTTGGGGTAGGCCGCGTCGAGGCCGAAGGCGAGCGGCGTGCCCGGCCCGGCCTCGTCGTCCACGACGTAGATACCGCCGGCGGGTGAGGGCACGTCCACGTCGGTGAAGACGCGCGCGAAGCCGGGGTCGAGGACCACCGACGCGTTCGTGCCGCTCAGTTCACGCTCGGTGTCGGTGAAGAACTCGTACCACGTCCCGCTCGCCGGGAAGGCCTGGGCGATGTCGCGCGCCTGGAGGCCGAAGTTGCCGACGATCACCGCCGCGCTCGGCTCGCCGTCCGGCGCGTCGGCCAGGGTGAGCGTGATCGAGCGCGTGGCGTCGTTGTTGCCGACTTCGAGGGTGACCTCGGTGTCGGGACTCGTGAAGAGGGCGTAGTCGTTTCGCAGGTTGATGAGCGCCGCCCACGTCTCGTAGAGGTTGCGCCGGTCGGGCTCGTCGGCGTAGTTCCAGCGGATCGGCTTCGGGCCGGTGCGGCTCGGGGCGAAGGCGGGGCAGTCGCCGTTCGAGCCGTCGCCGGGCTTGAGGCACTCGCCGGGGCCGCCGCCGTAGCCGACCTCGCCGAACTGCCACATCATCCGCGCGCCGGGCACGGTGAAGAAGAACGCCCCGGCGAGCTTCTGCCGGTCGAGGGCCGTGTTCAGGTCCGTGATGTCGTAGCTGCCCGCGCTGTTGCCGAAGGTGCGGTTCTTGAACATCATCCACTGCTCGTCGTGGCTCTCCATGTAGGTCACCGCGCCCGCGACCGGCATCCCACCGATCCACTGCGGCGGGTAGGTGCTGCTCAGGTCGCTGCCCCCGTCGAGGTAGCCCATCGTGCTCTCGTTGTACGGGTCGGTCATCTTGTTCCAGAGCATCATGCCCGGCAGCCCACGGTCGCGCCCGAAGTTGACGAGTTCGAGGTTCTCCTGGGCGCTCGGGTTGAGGTGCTCCAGGATGATGAGCGCGTCGTCGTCGACGGCCCAGAGCGCGTCGGCCATCCGCGTCAGCAGCCCGATCCGCTCGGGGTTGAAGCCGTCCCACGGGCCGGTCTGCATGAACCCTTTCGAGAGGTCGAAGCGGTAGCCGTCGACGCGGTACTCCTCGACCCACCACCGGTTGGCGCGGTCCAGCCACGCCTGCACGGCGGGGCTCGTGTGGTCGAGGTCGCAGAAGACGTTGAACGGGTGGCGCGCCGGGCTGTTGGCGTAGAGCGACGCCTCGGTGCAGCCGTAGAGGTCGACGAGCGGCGAGGGGCCGTCGGCGTGGTTGTAGACCACGTCGAGGAGCACCGCGATGCCGCGCGCGTGGGCCGCGTCGACGAACGCCTTAAACTGCTCCGGCGGGCCGTAGTACTTGTCGAGCGCGAGGTGGAAGGTCGGCTGGTAGCCCCAGTTGAGGTTGCCGCCGAACTCGGCCACCGGCATCAGCTCGATGGCGTTGACGCCGAGGCGGTCGAGGTAGTCGAGCGTGTCGGCGAGCGTGTCGTAGTCGTGCGCGGCGATGAAGTCGCGGACGAGGAGTTCGTAGATCACGAGCTCTTCCTGCGCCGGACGCTCGAAGTCGTTCACCTGCCAGTCGTAGGGTGTAGCGCCGGGCGTGATGAGGGTCGCGGGCCGGCCGGCGGCCTCGGACGGGTAGGGCGGCAGGTTGGGGAAGGCCGCGTCCGGGATGAACTCGTCGTCGGTCGTGAGGACGAGTGCGGAGTAGGGGTCGGCGATACGGAGGTCGCCGTCGATGAGGTACTGGAAGGCGACCGGCTCGCCGGGCGTGAGGCCGTCCAGTTCGATCCACCACCAGACCGAGTCGGCCCCGGAGGCGGCGTCGGCGTCGCGGCGCATCAGCGAGGCCGCGTCGGCGGTCCAGTCGTTGAAGTCGCCGACGACGTGGACGAAGTTCTTGAACGGCGCGAAGAGCGAGAGCCGGACCGTCGAGCCGTCGACGTAGGTGATGCCGTCTTCGAGCCCGTCGGGGCGCGCGGCGTCGACCACATCCGGCGGGACGATCCCGATCTCGGCCTCGGCGCTGCGCCCGAGCGCGTCCTCGGCGACGACGCGGAGGAAGCCGGGGGCGGCGGTCGGCTCGGGAAGCGTGTAGCGGAAGAGGCCCGTCTCGGTGTCGAGGAAGGCCAGCCCGTCCTGAAGCGGCCCGTCGTTCACCTGGAACTGGAGTTCCTCGATGGCCTCGGTCCCAAAGATGCCCGCCGACACGGCCGCGATTTGGCCCGTCGCGTTCTCCTCCCGGGCAAGCTGGAACACCATCGGGTCGGCGACCTCAACGACCGAGTCGTTGAACGGGCTGCCGTCGGTGAGCGGGTTGAGCGGGTCGGTGATCCAGACCCAGTTCGTGCCGGCCTGGTTCTGCTGGTAGTGGACTTTGTACTCGTAGCTCTGTCCGGTTGTGAGAGCAACGGTGTAGCGGTATTCGTTCTCGTCCGCGTCGTAGGTCATCAGCGACGGCGCACCGATGTCGATCTGCCCGCCGTCGTTGGGTCCCCAGTCGTTGAACTCGCCGGGGAGGAACGCCCGCACGACCGGCTCGATCTCGGGCGAGGCCAGGTCCGGCAGGAAGCGGAACGTCACGTCGAGCGTGCCCTGCGCGAGCGCGGCCGCCGGGGTGAGGAGGAGAGCGAGGAGGCAGAGACGGTGCAGCACAGAGATACCCTTTGTTTTGCTAAATCGAGGGCCTCGGTCCCCCCATCCCCGCGCGCGGCGGAGATGGGGGGCGAGGCAGGAGCGGGTGCTCCGAGGCGTCAGTTCAGCACCGTGAGGCGCTGGCTGAAGACGGCGTCGCCCGCGCGGAGGCGGGTGAGGTAGACGCCCGAGGCGAGGCCCGCCGCGTCGAACGACACGCGGTACGTGTCGGCCGTCTGGACGGCATCGACGAGCACGGCCACGAGGCGGCCCGTGAGGTCGTAGACCGCGAGGTGCACCGCCCCACTCTCGGGGAGGGCGTACTCGAACGTCGTCCGGCCCACGAACGGGTTCGGGTAGTTGCCCCGAAGCTCAGCCGCGACCGGGACGACGCCGGTGCCTTCGACGGACGACGGCTCGTTGTCGGCTTCGCCGCCGCTGCGGACGGCTACGACCGTCGCCGGGTCGGCGTCGTTGTCGATGAGCGCGTACGGATCGTAGGCCTGCGAGAAGTCGCCGCCCGGCCCGTTCGGGCCGCTGTCGTCGGTGTAGGTGCCGTCGTTCTGGAGCACCGCGCCGAAGACCGAGCGCACGGTCTGCTGGCCCTCCTCGATGGCGAAGTTCTGGTCGGCCCCGAAGCCGCCCTCGTTGTCAAACCCGTTGACGCCGTGCTTGCCGACGAGCGCCTTCGGCGAGCCAGCGGTGTAGGTGTAGGTGATCGAGAAGACCGAGTCTCCAGCGGTCACGTCGCCCTGCGTCCCGTCGTCGAGAAGCTCGCGCGTCGAGATGGCCGCGAGGTCCTCGCCCCATGTCGCCCAGTCAGTCAGGCCGTCGCCGTTGGAGACGGGGCCGTTGATGAACAGGCCGTCGAGGGACTCGATGGTCTGGCCGGTCTGCGTGTCGGCCGGAAGGAGGCCGTTGTCTTCGAGGAAGTAGTAGGCCGGGCGGAGGTCCACCTCGAAGACGACCGTGGCGTCCTCGGTGAGGATTTGGTCCGGCGTGAGGTCGTTGAAGAAGCGGACCGGGACGTTGACTTCGGGGATGCCGTTGCCGCTCTGGTCGGTTTCGTCGCCGGTGACCTCGAAGGTGCGGTTCTCGCCGCTCTCCCAGCCGTCGGGGGCCGCGTCTTCCGGCTCGCCGATGATGTACTTGTAGTTCTGCGTGCTCGGGGCCGTCAGTTCCACCTCGACGAGGCCGACGTAGATGTCGGGGTTGAAGGGGTCCTGGACGAGCGTGTCGGCGGCGTTATTCCAGCCGTTGATGAACTCGCCCGCGACGGTGACGATGTCGGTCTCCGGGTCGAAGTCTCCAATCAGCGCCTGCACCGACATGTCGACCTCGAAGATGACTTCGAAGAGCGCCGCGTCGCACTGGTCGCTGATGCCGTCGGCCTTGAAGTAGTCGGCGACGGGAAGCGTGGCCGGGCCTTCGACCTCGAATTCGCGGTTGCCGCTGTCGGTGCTCTGGTTGTCCTCCCAGCCAAGCGGGTCGGTGCCCCAGAACTTGTACTCGATGGGGCCGTCGGCGAGCGAGAGCGTAGTCGAGTAGATGCCGTCGCCGGCGGTGGCGTCGCCGTTCGTGCCGTCGTCGTTGAGGAGGTCGGCCCCGGTGTTGAACTCGTTGAACGAGCCGGGGACGCTGGCCTCGCTCTCGCCGGGCGTGAAGGCGCAGCGCTCGATGGCCGTGTTCATGTCCACCTGGAAGACGACGTCGCTCTGCGCCCAGGCAGGGGCCGCAAGCAGAAGCGCCGTCCCCAGGAGGAGGTGGCGTGTAGCATGTTGCATGGTGTAGTACCTCGTTGTGTGTTGGAGGGGAAAACCCGGCCGCGCGGTAGCGCCGCGGAGCCGGGGCCGTGCCGTCTAGCTCAGAACGTCACCCCGACGGTGAACATCTGCGGGGTGCCGAACGGTTCGTAGTTCTGAAAGACGTAGTCGAAGTAGCCCGCGAGGCGGCGGGTGAGGGCGTAGCGTAGCCCGAAGCCAGCGGTCCAGCCGCCGTCCTCGGCCGGGCCGAAGGCTTGGCGCCAGCCGCCGCGCACGAAGAGGAGGTCGCGCCAGGCGTACTCCGCGCCGAAGTTGGCGCTCTGGCCGGCGTCGCTCGGGGCGTTGCCGTCGGCGGCGACCGTCACGCGCTGGTCGGCCGTCTGGAAGGGGACGACCGAGACGCCGACCCGGAAGATGAGCGGCATGGCCCACTCGTCGACCTCCAGGTTGGCCGCGTTGCGCGGGTTGTTGCCGTTCTCCTCGGGCTCGATGTCGACGGCCCGCCGGAGGTCCGGCCCGGCCAGCCGCATGTCTGTCCCGAAGTTGGTCATCGACATGCCGATGCGGATGCCCTGGAACCGGGTGTCGTAGAGCACACCCAGGTCGAGCGCGAGGCCGTTGGCCGACTCGTTCCAGATCTGCTGGCGGACGAACTTGGCCGTCCCGCCGACCGAGAAGCGGTCGGTGAGCGCACGGGCGTACGAGACGCCGACGGCGAGGTCGAGCGCGTCCCACAGCTCGCCCGTCTCGCAGACAGGGTTGTCCCGGTCGCACTGCTGGATTACTGTCACCGGTTCGTCGCCGTAGTCGAGTGCGATCACCTGGATGCCGAAGTGGCCGAGGCTGCCCGCGTTGAAGACGATCGCCGCGTGCTGGTGACGTGAGTCGACGAACCACTCGGAGTTGGAGAACTCCGCGCCGTTGGCGGTCATCGCGGTGATGGCCGAGGGGTTCCAGTAGAGCGCACTCGGCCCCTGCGCCTGGGCGACCTGCGCCCCGCCCATCGCCGTCGCCCGCGCCCCGACGCCGAGGCCCAGGAACGGAGCCGCCGTCGTGCCGACCTTGTCCTGCGCCTGCACCGGCAGCGCCGCGAGGGCGAGGAGCGCAGAGAAAAGTATCGTTCTAGTCATGGTGGTGTCCGTTCTGGTGCCGTTCGTCGTTCGGCCTTCGCCGTTCGTCACTTGATAAGGGCCAGCTTGCCGGTCTTGGTCCCGACGTTCGGGGCCTCGACGTGGTAGAAGTAGACCCCGTAGGCCACGTCCAGATTTTCGCGCGAGCGCAGGTTCCAACTCAACGTCCCGTCGTCGATGCCGCTCTCGTGGCGGCCTTCCCAGATGAGGGCCCCGCGCACGTTGTAGACCCGGACGCGGGCGTCGCGCGGCAGGTTGATGAAGTCTACGCGCCGCTCGCCGCGCCCGCTGTTGATGGTCTGCGGGAGCGGGCGCTCCCACGAGGCGGCCGCCACGTAGGGGTTGGGCACGACGCGGATCTGGTCGAGTTGGGCGTCGGCCGCGTCGTCGTCCACGCTCGACGCGGTCGTCGAGAAGGTGAACTTGTCGCGCGGTGAGAACGGCTTGAGCGTGGCGAGCTTGAACACATCGCCCGCGCCGGGGAAGGACCCGTCGGCCGTCGTGTTGCTGGGACGGACGATGTACGTCGGCTCGGTCGGCGTCGTGGGGTCGCCGTCGAGGTCCTCGTAGATGAAGATGAACTCGTAGGCGTCGAAGATGCCGTTGCGCGTCGCCGCGCTGTTCTCGAGGAAGACGAACTCCGCCGTCTCCCCGAGCGTGACGTTCTCGACGGTGAAGTTGGTCTCCTTCGCTATGGCCATCGGTGCGCTGCTGCCCGAGCCGAGCGCGAAGCCACCTTCCGACTGCCCGATGAAGTCATCGCTGAACCGGATCTCGTAGTCGTACGGCGCGAGCGACCCCTGGTAGCGCCACTCGCGCGGGAACGGGTTGTCGATGTTGATCCGGCTCGTGAACATGCTCAGCAGGCCGTTCTGGCTGGTGCTGAGGAAGCCGGTGTCGGTGTCGTTCGCCGGCGCGTTCGCCGTCGTGTCGCGGAAGATCTGGGTCTCGTCGTTGTCGAACAGGAAGCGGATGCCGTCGAAGACGGTCGCTAGTTCGTCATCGACCGGAGCCTCGGCCACGGTATCGCCGCCGGTCTCGACGAAGAAGCTGTCGGCGACGGGGCCGCCGTCCGCGCTCTTGAAGGTCAGCCGGTAGGAGCGGCCCACGTCGGCCATGCGCGGGTCGAGGATTTCGGCGCGGACCTCGCCCGTGGCGGAGCCAGCCGTCATATCGACGTCGCCCTCGATCCGCCCCTCCTGGTAGCCGGCAACCGGCGCGTTCGGGACAACCTCGACCACGTTCTGGCCGGTGACGACCTCGCCGGTCTCGCGGACGCTGACGGCGAAGTTGTTCTCGGCTGGGTAGAAGTCCGGCGAGCCCCGGTCGTAGGCCGTGCACGCGTAGTAGTAGCGCTGCCCGTTGTTCACGTCCTCATCAACGACCGAGTACTGAAGCCCCGTGTCCTCGCCGAGCGGGAACGGAACGCCGCGCACGCGCGGGTCGCTCGAGATGAAGGCGCCGTTGATGCCGTTGTCGAGGTCGTACTGGAAATCGGCAACACGGATACCGGTCGGGTTTCCGAAGACGTCCGTCAGGCGCGTAGGATCGTTGAAGAAGGGGTCCGTACTCTTAAAGATGCGGTAGCCCTCGAAGTCCATCCCGAGGATCGGGTCGATGGACGCCTCGGGCGTGGAGTCCCAGAACAGCGTCACCTGGCCGTCGCCGGGTACGGCGCTGAGGTTGCACCGGTCCGGCGGGCGGGCGAACTGGTAGTTCCGGTCGTAGATCTCCTGGATGGTCTGGGTGTTGTTGGTGATGTCTTCGAGGTCGTTGCCGAAGACCGTGGCGAGCGAGAAGCGGAGCGTCTGGCCCGGCTCCAGGCGGAAGTAGCCGGAGGAGAAGATGAAGTCGCCGTCGACGCCGCCAGCGCCCTGCTGCTGGGCTAACTCCTCGTTCGAGGTGAAGAAGCCGGGGCTCATCGCCTCCCAGATGCGCTGGTCGTCGTTCATCCGAATCGCGCCGGGCGGGTTGAAGTAGAAGAACGACGACAGGCCCACCTGGTCGCTCTCGGTCACGTCGAGCGCGTCGAAGTTGGGCTCGCCGGGGGAGGGGACGCCGTCGCCCTCGCCCGCGTCGCCGGTGCCGGCCTGGCCGTCGGCTCCCACGTCGTCGCTGTTGGCGTCCCAGTCGCCGTCGTTGTCGACGCCGTCGTCGCGGCGCTCGTCGAGCAGCGGGTTGAGCAGGCCGAAGGCCGCCGAGTCGGCACTCGTCGGCGTGCGATTCTCGGTGGCGCGGGCAAAGCCGACGTAGTCGGCGAAGCGGAGGGCGGGCAGGAATTCGATCTCGCCCTGGAGGTTCTGCGCCCGGCGCTCGAAGTGGAGGTTGACGTCCTCGTCGATGATCCCGTCGAGGTCGTCGTCGACGAGGTTCTTTTCGGTGATGACGACCTCGCTGCCGACCGTCTGGCCCTGGATCGTGGTCTGCGGCTCGAGGATGGTGTCGCCGGGACGGACGGTGTAGCTCCGGCCCTGCGACACGACCGTCGTCTCGCCCGCGCCGAGGTAGACGACGGAGCGTGCGCCGGTCTGGTCGTCGATCAGGATGAGCGGGTCGCCCTCGGCGAGCGTGCGCGGCTGGAAGTCGCTCTGGTCGAAGACGTTGCCCTGGCCCGCAAGCGAGAGCGGGATGAACGGCACGCCGTCGATGTCGAGGCCCAGCGCGGTCAGGGGGTCGCCGTCGCCGTCGTCGTCGATGCCGTTGTTCGCGTCGCCCGGGCTTTCGAGGAAGCCGTAGCCGACGTAGCCGACCTCCTGGTTCTCGTTGCCCGAGTTGTCGTTGTCCCACGAGTAGACGATCCGGTTGGCCTGGTCGAAGAAGGCGAGGTCGTCCTGCGAGTCGCCGTCGCCACCGGCAAGGGTCCCGACGGTCAGACCGACGGCGACGCGGGGGTAGGTCGTGGTGCTGGTGTTGGTGACCTCGTAGAGCCAGAAGATGGCGTCTTCGGCGAGGAACTGGCTCCACTGGAGGCCGCGCACTTCCATCTCCAGGCCCAGCCCGCCGCGCTGTGGCCGGAGCGAGTCCGCCACGAACGAGCCGAAGCCGAAGCCCTGCTCGTTCGTGATCTCCTCGTCGTTGTTGTCGTCCATCCAGAAGTAGGTCTCCAGGTCGGCGTTGAACTGGTTGCGCCCGAAGAAGCCGTTCCAGTCGGCCTCGCCAGTGGAGGGGTTGATCCAGGTCGGCTGGTCGGGCCACTGGTCGGGCCAGGTCTCGGGCGAGGTCGAGAGGGCCGGGCGGTCGTTGGCTTGGACCTCGCCTTCGTCGTCGATGAAGCGGTCGGAGGCGAAGCCGGGCTTGGCTTCGAAGCCCCAGAAGATGCTGCTCTGGCCCGGCGGGCCGTCAGCCCCGGCGCGCGGCCCGCGCGTGGTGACGGTGTTGACCTGGAGCTGGTCCGGCTGACCATCGCCGTCACTGTCGACCGGCACTTCTACGGCGACGACCGGGAGCACGTCGCCGATGTAGAAGTTCTGGGAGCCCTTCGGCCAGTTGCCCCGGATTTCGCCGGTCCCGCCGAGCAGGCCGTAGTTGAAGAACGTCAGGGCGACTTCGTTGCCGTCCATTTCGGCGCTCTTCTCGAACGTGCGGTTGCCGTAGAAGCTCGGATCGAAGAGGAAGGCCGGGAGGTCTTCGCGGTCTTGCGCCAGCGCGGGGAGCGCCAGCGCGAAGGCGGCAGCGGCGAGCAGAAGCGCGGAGGTCGGGCGGGTCATAGGGTTCAGGTCAGCGGACCGGTGCCGCGCGTCGGGCAGCGGTCGGGCGCGGGGGCAGGGTCAGAAGTTGTAGCGGAGGCCGAGGACGACGCGGCGTGGCTGGCTGAAGAAGCCCGGCTGCACGAAGTTGCGGTTCAGCAGAGCCGGGTCGCCGAAGAAGCTGCCCTCGGCCACGTTGCGGTCGAGCGAGTAGGTGGCGCGGCCCGTGTTGCTGAAGACGTCGTTCTCGTTGCGCGTGTCGAGGAGGTTGTCCACCTTGGTGAAGATCTGGGCCTTGTGGTCCCCGAAGAGTGGGATGTTCTTGTAGGCTGTCAGGTTGACGTTGACGGTCGAGGGCCTGGTGTCGGAGTTGAGGAGCAGGCGGCCGGGGACGCTGGAGCCGGCACCGCCGGTCTGCTGCGCGGTGCGGCTCGGCGTGAAGGGCTGGCCGGAGCCGTAGCTCATCAGGAGCCCGAAGCCGGCGTCGAACCGGGCGTTGTCGTAGGTCAGCGAGGCGGTGAACGTGTGGCGCTGGTCCCAGCTCGTCGGGAGGATCTGCTGCTCGACGAGGCGGCGGTCCGTCGCGGCGGCGTTGTAGGCAGCGTCAGGGTCGGACGCGTTCGCCCGCGCCACCTGGAACGTGTAGTCGAGGCCGGCGAAGAGGCTCGTCCCGATGCGCTGGTCAAACCGGAGGATGAGGCCGCGCACGAAGCCGAAGTCCGAGTTGACGAGCTGGCCGTAGCGCGCCGAGGTGCCTTCGACCTGGATCGGATCGGTGGCGGTGCCGGTGAGGTTGCGGATGTTGCGGTAGTAGGCCGTCACCTCGATCGCCGAGCTCGCGGTGAGCGTCTGCTTCAGCCCGATCTCGCCCTGGACGGTCTGCTCGGGCCGGAGGTTCGCGTTGCCGATCAGCCCGATGAGCCCTGAGCCGCTGTTGCTGAGGTTGAAGTACGGGTTCTGGTACAGAAGCTCGAAGTTAGGCGTCTGGAAGAACTGCCCGTAGGAGAAGTGCACCACGCCGCCGGCCGTGATCGGGAAGGCCACGCCGAGGCGCGGCGAGACCTGGAACGAGCTCTCGGCGGCCTCGAACGCCTCGTCGGGGGTGAAGTTGGTGACGTTGCCGTTCTCGTCGAGGTAGAACTGGAACTCACCGTTCTCATCGCGCTCGGGGTCGAGGATCGGGTTGCCGTCCTCGTCCAGGATCGGGTTGCCGTCCGCACCGATCGGCAGGCCGTCCATGTTGCGGACGATGCGACGGTTTCTGAGGAAGACCGCATTCGGGTCCGTGGGGTCGCGGAAGACGACGCCGTTGGAGTCGAAGTAGTCGAAGCGCAGCCCGGCGTTGATGATGAGGGCACCGAGCTCGATCTTATCCTGGACGTAGGCCGAGAACTCGACGGGGTTGTAGGTATACTGCCCGTTGTCGATGAGCCCCCGGACTCGCACGCCGCCCGGCACACCGCCGGAGCGGGGCGGTTCCTCAATCACGAAAGCCTCTTGGTCGCGGAATCTGAGCGTGTGGTACCGCCCCTCAAGGCCGAACTTGATCAGGTTGGCGCTGCCCACCTGGCTCGTGAGGTCGAACTTGGCGAGCAGGGTGTTGGTCGAGCGGAAGAACCGGCGGTTGTCCGTGCCGCCGCCCCGGAAGCCGCTGATGGCGTTCGTGAATTCCGTTGGGAAGAAGTCGTTGTCTTCGTAGCGCTCGTCGAGTGGGTCCTCGAAGAGGAAGTCGTTGAACTCGGTGTAGTTGTTGGTGATGCCGAGGTCGTAGAAGGTCGCGTTCGAGAGCGTATGGGTCCACTTGAGGTAGGTGCTGAGCGCGTCGCGGCGCTTCTGGCGCTGGGCCTCGGGCCGGAAGAAGATGCCGAGCTCGTAGTCCCGGAAGTCCTCGCGGCTAGCGATGACGTTGGCCGCGAGGCGCATCCCGCGCCCGAGGCGGGCCGTGAGCTTGGCCTGGCCAGAGACGCGCTCGAACGGGTTGAGCGACACCCGCTCGCCGCTGCCGGACCCGAGCGAATCGAGCAGAGCGATCGGCGCGCGCATGCTGTCCGCGGAGACGAGATAGCCCACGTCGTCCGAGCGGAACCGGTCCTCGCCGAAGATCCAACCGTCGTTCTTGAAGTAGCGCCCGCTCGTGAAGAAGAACAGCCGGCCGGGGATGACCGGGCCGCTGAAGTTGCCCTCGGCGTTCTGGACGGCCGCGATGCTGAGGTCGCCCAGCCCAGGGAAAATCGGGGTGTCGGGGAGGAGCTCCCGCTCGCTCGTGAGGTAGTCGCCGAGGAAGCCGGTGAAGCTGCCCTCGAAGTCGTCCGAACCGTCCTTGGTGACGACGTTGACGATGCCCGAGAGCGCCTGCCCGTACTCGGCGTTGAAGGCACCGGTGACGACCTGCGCCTCCTGCACCATCCCGTTCTCGATGCCGAGGGCGAGGCCGCCGTCGTACACGTCAGAGACGGGCAGCCCGTCCACCCAGTAGCCGACCTCGCCGATGCGTCCGCCGCGGAAGTGCCCGTCCACGACGCCCGCCTGGAGCTCGATGACCTCGTTGAAGTTCTCGACCGGGAGCGCCTGGATTTCGTCACCGGAGACGAACGCCGTCGTCGCGGTGAGGTCCTTCTGGACGAGCGCCCGCTCGGCGGTCACGACGACCTCCTCGCCCTCGATGATGTCCTCCTGGAGCTCGGCGTCGACCCGCGTCGTGAGGTCGATCGAGACGCGGACGCCCTCGACGCGTGTGTTCCGGTAACCGACGAACGAGAAGACGATCTCGTAGGTGTCCGGCCGCACCCCGATGATCGAGAAGTTGCCGTCGAAGTCGGTCGCGGTCCCCTGCGTGGTTCCCTCGATGAAGACGTTGACGCCGGGGAGCGGCTCGCCCGTGACAGCGTCGGTGACGGTCCCAGCGATCTTGCCGGTCTGCGCGGCGGCGGTGCCGCTCAGGAGGAGCGCCAGCACGAAGGCGGTGGCGAGCGTAGCGGAGCGGAGGGTGAGGATCCGAAGCATAGGTCGCGGCGGCAGATCAGGAAGCGGGTACGGTGGGATCAGGGCGCGCCGTTGCGGGCGCGGTGGGCGGACGCGGCGCGTCCACGTGTCCGGAGGTCTCGCGCCGGATGAGGCGGGCGGAGAAAGTGGTGTGGGAGACCGGGTTGTCCGGCGCCCCGATGCGCTCGATGAGTTTGTCGATGGCGATCTTGCCCATGTCGTACATCGGCTGGCTGAGGGTCGAGAGGCCGACGTAGGCGCTCGTGCGGATGTCGTCGAAGCCGATCATGGCGAGGTCGTCGGGGACGCGCAACCCGGCGTCGCGCGCGGCGCGGAGCGCGCCGAGGGCCTGCACGTCGGAGGCGGCAAAGACGGCCTCGGGCGGCGAGGGGAGGGCAAGCAGGCGCTGCATGGCGGCGTATCCCGCCTCGCGCGTGTAGCCGTGCTGCTCGGTGTCCTCGCTGCTCACGACGAGGGCGGGGTCCAGGCCGAGGCCGGCGTCGGCGAGGGCGGCTTCGTAGCCGCGGCGCCGCGCCACGCCCGGCACCGACATCGGGTTCGGGGCGATCATGGCGACGCGGGTGTGGCCGCGGCCGAGGAGGTGCTGCGTCGCCTCGTACCCGCCGGCGTGGTTGTCGACGGAGACCGAGTCGAACTGCGCGTGGACCGAGTCCACAAGCACGACGGGAAGCTGGCTGGCCTGGAGGCTGAGGGCACGCTCCCCGTCAATCGGCGTCGAGCACAGCAGGAGGCCGTCGGCGCGGCCCTTCTGCATGGCGCGGGCGAGCTGGCCGTCGACCTCCTCCGGCGAGCGCGAGGCGTAGACGAGCAGGTCGTAGTCGATCTCCGAGAGCCGGTCCTGCACGCCGCGGATGACCTCCATGAAGAAGTACGAGGTCAGCATCGGCACGACGGCCGAGACGACGCGGGTGCTCTGCCGGGCGAGGCTGCGCGCCGAGACGTTCGGCTCGTAGTTGAGCGCCTCGGCGACGGCGAAGACGCGCTCCCGCGTGGCGTCGGCCACGCGCGCGCGGCCGCTGAAGACGCGCGAGACCGTGGCGATGGAGACGCCGGCCTGCTCCGCTATGTCGTAGATCGTGACGGCCATGGGTCCCCAAGCACGGGCCGGATGAAAGCGCTTACATAGCGCAATGATATCATAATATTCCCCTCGGCGCAACCCCTCCCCGCAGAATCCGACCACCGCCTTTGCCGACGGCGCGAAACGGGGCACAAAGTACCACCGTCGCGTGCCGACCCGACGGTTGGGCACGCCGGAGTGCCCCGGCCGTGTGGCGGTGGTACCTTGCCCCATCGCCCGACCGCCTCCGCTCATGGGAAAAGTCTCGATCCTCCGTGCGTTCTGGAGCTTCCTGCGGGTCCGCAAAAAGTACTGGCTCGCGCCCATCGTCTTCGTGCTCGTCCTGCTGAGCCTGCTGATCGTGCTGACCCAGGGCTCGGCGCTCGCGCCGTTCATCTACTCGCTGTTCTGAGAGACTGTTGAGGATCCACGCTCGCGGGCTACGAGCGGCTGCAAACCGCCCCGTCGTTGTTGCGCTCGTCACCCGATGTGGGGCATCGGGCTCTTCCCGCGCCTCGACGGGTTCGGTTTTCGCTCGCTCTCGCTGCCACATTCGAAATCCCAACAGTCTCTGAGATGAGCGCCCTCCGCGCCATCGCCGCCGAAGTCCGTGCCCTGGATACGAGCCGCCGGGCGCTGCGCAGCTTCGGCCTCGTCGTGGGCGGTGTGTTCGCGGGAATTGCCGCCGTCATCGTGTGGCGGAGCGGGTGGACGCTCACGCCGTGGTCGACCGGCTTCGGCAGCGTCGGCGGGACACTTGCGCTTCTCGGTCTCGCGGTACCGACCGTGCTGCGCCCCGTATACAGGGTGTGGATGGGGCTGGCCGTCGTCCTCGGGTTCGCGATGACGCGGGTGCTGCTGACGCTCGTGTTCGTCCTCCTCGTGGTCCCGATTGGCCTCGCGCTCCGGCTGGCAGGCAAAGACCTCCTCCGGCTCCAACTCGACCGCGAAGCAAAATCGTACTGGCTCCCGAGAGACCCCGCCGACCCGGCAAGCGAGCGCTTCCGACGGTACTGGTGAGTGGCGGGAGGTCGGGAGGTCGGGAGGTCGGGAGGTCGGGAGGTCGGGAGGTCGGGAGGTCGGGAGGTCGGGAGGTCGGGAGGTCGGGACAAGCAAAACCGCGAAAACTACCGAGGCTATCGCGCAGCGCGCCAACCGTCCTCTGTCCACCGTCCTCTGTCCACCGTCCTCTGTCCACCGTCCTCTGTCCACCGTCCTCTGTCCACCGTCCTCTGTCCACCGTCCTCTGACTAGGGCGGCGGGAGGCTGGCGAGGAGTTGCTGCCCGGCGGTGTGGGTCGGGTGGCGGGCGAGGAGGGCGGAGGCGGTCTCGCGCGCCTCGGCGTAGCGGCGGCTGAGGGCGTAGGCCCCGCTGAGGTTATAGAGCACCTGCGGGTCGTTCCCATTTAGTTCGCGGGAGCGTTCGAGCAAGGCGATGGCGTCGGCAGGACGACCCTGTTCGAGGGCGATCGCGCCGAGCATCGAGAGCGGGACCGCCGGTTCGGGGTCGAGCCTTGCAGCCTGCTTAAAGGCACGTTCGGCGTCGTCGAGGCGGCGGGCCCGGAGGTGGAGCCCGCCGAGTCCGAGGTGAGGCTCGGCCAGCATCGGGTAGGAGGCCACCATCGCCTCGCGGGCCTGGACCGCGCGCGCCTCGTTGCCTTCCTGCTCGTAGTAGGTCGCCAGCTTCTCAGTCGCCTCCAGCCACGTCGCCTCGGTCCGGTAGAGCGACTGCACGATCCGGTCGAACTCGGTCCGCACAGTGAGGGTGTCGAGGGCGCGCTTCGGGGCGTCGCGGGGCTGGAACGGCCAGTCGCCGAGAAGCTTCCGCACGCGGAGCACGCCGACGAGCGAGTCGGCCGGTGTCAGGAGCAGGCCCTGCCGGGCGAGGTCCTCGGGCACGGCCCGCGTCCAGTCTCCGATCAGGCGTGCCTCGCGGAGCGCGTCGTAGAAGGCGTCGGCGATGAGGAAGTAGCCGTCGACGGTCGGGTGGAGGTGCTCCAGCATGTGCTCGCGGCCGACGAGGCCACCGGGGGCCGCGCGACGGATCGCAGCCTCGGCCTCGACGAGCGTCGCGCCGTGCTCGGCCGCTTCCTCGCGGATGATCTGGTTCATGCCGCTCGGGGCGCGGAACCGGAGCGCGTCGCGGTCGCGGGCGGCGACGTAGGCCCGGCGTGCGGCGAGCGTATCGCCCGCCGCGGCGTGGGTCCGGCCGAGCGCGTAAAACCCCTCGGCCGCGAGCGAGTCGAGCGCCGTCGCCTCCTCCAGCGACGACTGGGCTGCTGGCACGTCGCCTTCGCCGAGGGCGTCGACGCCTGACCGGTAGAGCTGGTGCCAGGCCGCCTCGTCCGTCGCCTCAGCGAAGACCGTCTCGAACGGCCGCTGGTCGCGCTCGTTGGAGGCAATCGTCGAGACGAAGACCGGAACGTCCGCCGACTCGTAGAGCGCCAGCAGGTCCGACAGGTTAGAGCGGAATTGCCGGAGACCGAGATCGTACTCCGGCGAGCCGAACGGGATGACCTGCTCGCCGACCATCCGGGCCATCAGCGTGCCCTCGCCCGTCCCCTCCGGCGCGTCCGCAAGCAGCCCGGCGGCTCCGGCGAGCGCGTCGCGCAGAAGCTGCACCGTCCTGAAGCGCCGCAGCCTGAGGTAGGTGTTGACGAGCCCCCGGAACGAGCCGAGCGACTCCGTAGAGCCGACCCCGAGCGCGCCGTAGTATTCGTTGTGCCCGGCGTAGATCAGGACCGCGTCGGGCTGCTGGTCGAGGATTTCCGGCGCGAGGTCGAGGAGGGCGTACGAGTTCACGGCCGCCATCGCCGTGTTGACGACCTCGATCTTGCGCTCCGGGAAGGTCTGCTGGAGGCGGTGCTCCAGCATGCGCGAGAACGCGCCGCCGTGGTAGAACGGGAACCCCGCTGCCGTCGAGCCGCCCTGCACGAAGACCCGGAACTCGCGCTCGCTCTTCTCGGCGTCGAACACGTCGTGGAGCGCCGTCGGGACGTTCGACTGGGCGGCGAAGTAGCGCTTTGCCACGTCGCGGTTTTGGACGAGGTACTGCTCGTAGCCCTCGATGGGCGTGAAGAGCGGGTAGTCCTCGCCGTAGCCCGCGAGCCGGAGGCCGCCTTCGAGGAGCGCGAAGAACAGCACCGGCACCAGCAGCATGAGGCCGGTGAACAGGAGGCGGCGCGAACCGGTCGGGGCGTCGGGCGTGGTCATGCGTGGAGGGCGAGTGGGAGGAGTGGGAGCCGATGGATCGGGACGCGAAAACCTTAGTCGTCGGACTGCTGCTTCAGGGCAGCACCCAGGATGTCGCCGAGAGACGCACCGCTGTCGGAAGAGCCGTACTGTGCGACAGCTTCCTTTTCTTCGGCGATTTCGAGCGCCTTGAT
>JBCDKT010000032.1 GCA_038746285.1 Bacteroidota bacterium | reverse complement strand
TGCCAACGTCGATGTAGTTGAGGATCTTCTCGTACTGATCGTTGGAGACCTGGGCTCCCATCATGACGCTCGGATCCAGCGGATCACCCATCTTGATGGCCTCCACGCGCCGAATACAGCGGGCGATGAAGTCGTCGTAGATGCTCTCCTGAATCAGGGCGCGGGAGGGGCAGGTGCAGACCTCACCCTGGTTGAGCGCGAACATGACGAAGCCCTCGACGCATTTGTCGAGAAAAGCGTCGTCCTGGGCGGTCACGCTCGAGCTCGGCGGCAAGTCGCCGAACGTGTTCTTCGAGAGCGTGATGGCCGAGGACGACGCGTTCTTCGACAAGTGCCTCGAAGGGGCGGCGATGTTCGCGCTCAACCAGGGTGAGGTCTGCACCTGCCCGAGCCGCATCCTCGTCCAGGAGTCGATCGCCGACGCGTTCACCGAGCGGCTCGTGGCCCGCGTGCAGAACATCAAGATGGGCCACCCGCTCGACGACTCGGTGATGGTCGGCGCCCAGGCCTCGAACGACCAGTACGAGAAGATCCAGCGCTACTTCAACGTCGGGCGCGAAGAGGGGGCCGAGGTCCTCGTCGGCGGCGGCGTCTACACCGGACAGCCGACGATGAGCGTCGCCGAAGAAGGCGGCACCGCTACGGCGACAGCGACCGGCGGCAACGGCGCGTCCGGCAACGGCGCTTCGGGCGACGGCTTCGCGGGCGTTCCGGACGGCGGCTTCTACATCCAGCCGACGGTCTTCAAGGGGACGAACGACATGCGCGTCTTCCAGGAGGAGATCTTCGGCCCGGTGACCAGCCTGACGACGTTCAAGGACGAGGCCGAGGCCATCGAGATCGCCAACGACACGCTCTACGGCCTCGGCGCGGGCGTGTGGACGCGCGACGCGCACGAGCTCTACCGCGTGCCGCGCGCGATCAAGGCGGGCCGCGTGTGGGTCAACTGCTACCACCTCTACCCGGCCCACGCCGCCTTCGGCGGGTACAAGAAGTCCGGGATCGGGCGCGAGACCCACAAGATGATGCTCGCGCACTACCAGCAGACGAAGAACATGCTGATCTCGTACGACAAGAACGCGATGGGCTTCTTTTAGAGGATAGAAAAGGGAGGATAGAGGATGGTCAGCGCGGCATCGACTAGAGCAGTCGGTCCGCTGCCCCACCCTCTATTCTCCATCCCTCTCTTCTCCATCCTCCAGCCATCATGCCGACTCCCCGCGTCCTCGTCACCGACGAAGCCAAGGCCATCATCGACCAGCTCCGCGAGGAGCACGGCCCGCTGATGTTCCACCAGTCCGGCGGCTGCTGCGACGGCTCCCAGCCGATGTGCTACGCCGAGGGCGACTTCCGCCTCGGCCGCTCGGACGTCAAGCTCGGGGCCATCCACGGCTGCCCGTTCTACATGGCCCGCGACCAGTTCGAGTACTGGCAGCACACCCAGCTCACGGTCGACGTGCGGCCGGGGCGCGGCTCCAGCTTCTCGCTCGAAATCCCCCTCGGCCTCCGCTTCCTGATCGACTCCCGCCTCTACACCGAAGCTGAAGAGGCCGACCTCGTGCCCGTCGAAGCAGTCGAGGCGTAGACCAAAGAGAAGGGGCTGCGCCGAACGAGTCGGCGCGGCCCCTTCGGTGGCTCACGAAGCGCGGGCGTTTAGAACGCCGCCACGCCGACGGTCGTCTCGGGCAGGCCGTCCACGGCGGCGCCGGAGACGCTCACCAGGCTCCCGTCCGGCTCGATGTCGTAGACGCTGATCCGGTTGGTCCCGGCCGAGTGGACGAAGAGGTAGTTCAGCGCGATGTCCATGTCGAGCGGCATGCTCCCCTCGCCTGTGCGGACCGTGATGCCGTCGTCGTTGAGGCGGACGAGTTCGCCGCCCGGGCGGACGAAGAAGCCGGTCACCGAGCCGCTGCCAGTGTTGGTCGCATAGGCAAATGGGCCGAAGGTCTCGATCCAGCATGCGGCCGTCTCGTTGGTGCGCTCGGAGGCCGTGATCGAGACCGGCGCGCCGCCCTCGGTGAAGAGGTAGGACGACGCGGCCGAGGCATCGGCGGCCCCCTCGAACGCCTCGGAGACGATCAGGCGGTTGCGGAAGTCGAAGTCGAACCCGAAGGTCGTCAGGCCATTCGCGGGGTAGACCTGGCGCGCGCCCGCGGCACCGTTCACATCGACCGGGTAGGTCGTGATGGTGTTGGTCGGCTTGTCGGTGATGACGAGGTACGAGCCGTCGGGGCTGAAGTCGATCTGCGACGGGCTGCCTGCGCCGGGGTTGAGCGGCTGCGTCGAGCCGGCGATGGCCGCGAGCGAGCCGTCTTCGCCGATGCGGAAGCCCTTGACGTTGCCTGGTTCACCGGAGCGCCCAGCGTTGATGACGTAGACGAGCCGCTCGTAGACCGTGATGCTGATCGGCCGCGGACCGCCCGAGGCGATGTTGCCGACGAAGTCGAGCGTGCGCTGCCCCGGGTTGATGCGGAAGGCCGAGATCTCGTCCGAGCCGCCATTGACGGCGTAGACGTAGCGGTTGCCGAGGGCGAGGGCAATCGGGTTGGAGGTCCCGTTGAGGCCGTCGCCGCTGCCGGCACCGCCGGTCGGGAAGGTGCCGGCGAGCGAGAGGCGGCCCTGGCGGTCGCGGAGGTAGCCGTAGAGCACGTTGCCGTCGGCGGCGTCGGACATCGTGAAGACGGCCCCTTGCGGGGCCATGCCGCGGGCTTCGAGTTCGGCGTCGGAGAACTCGCCCTTCGACAGACGCTCGGTAGTCTCGGCGTCGAGGAGGGAGTAGTCGACCTGAACCGCGTCGGCGGCGGGGGTGCCGCCCGCGCTGGCGGCGGGGGCGTCGGAGACGGAGTCGCAGCCGCTGGCGACGACGAAGAGCGTCGCGACGGCGAGGAGGGTGAAGCGTTGGATGGTAGGCATGGGGTGACCTCGTTGGTCTTGGGTTGGGTGTGCGAGCGGGGCCGAGTGCCCCTCGCAGTCAGGTACCCCGTCTCGCCCGCCGGCCGGCTCACCGCCATCCGACTTTTTTATCCTGCGTCCTTGCTCCGCGAGGGCGACAAAGGAAAGGGGCTGCGCCTGATGCTCGGCACAGCCCCTCTCCTTCACCGTCTGCGCGATAGGCGTCAGTCGGCGCGCTCGAAACCGGCGGCGAGGTCGTCGTGGATGGCCCGGCCGTCGAAGGTGAGGCCCGCTAGGTCGAACTCGAAGTCGAGCGACGCCGCGAGGCGCCGGACGGCGGCCGCGCCGGAGACGGACACGAGGGCGGTGAGGAGGTGGGCGAGCGGAGCGTTGGAGAGCGCGAACGAGCGGATCATGGTCGTGGGGGGCTGGCTGCGTGAATGGGTGCTGTCTCTCTTGACCCTGTCTGCCCCACCGGCCGGCTCACCCGACCCGATATTTTTCCGCAAGTATGGTAGCACAGATCATAGAATCGTGACGGACAGCGGCTCCGTCGCTGGCTATATTCAAGCTCGCTGCCTGAGCTTGACCCAGCCGCGCATGGCCGACGTCACCCAACTGCTTCGCGAGGTCCGGCAGGGCGAGGACCGCGCCGCCGACGCCCTCTTCGCGCTCGTCTACGACGAGCTCTCGGCGCTCGCCAAGCGGCAGCGCGCTCGCTGGAATGGCAACGACACGCTCAACACGACGGCGCTCGTCCACGAGGCCTACCTCAAGCTCGCCGGCGGCGCGCTCGACGTGGACGGCCGGGCGCACTTCTTCGCGCTCGCCTCGAAGGCGATGCGGCAGGTGCTGAGCAACTACGCCCGCGACCGCCGACGCCAGAAGCGCGGCGGCGCGCAGCCCCACGTTGCCCTGGACGACGCCACTGCCCTCGCCGACCCCGTCGCGTTCACCGACGACGTGGCCGACACGTTCGTCGCGCTCGACGAAGCCCTCGCCCGGCTCGAAGCGCTCAGCCCGCGCCAGAGCCGCGTCGTCGAGTGCCGGTTCTACGGGCAACTCTCGGTGCCGGAGACGGCGACGGCGCTCGGCCTCTCGCCCGCAACGGTCAAGCGGGACTGGGCCGCGGCGCAGGCCTGGCTCCACCGCGAACTCCGACGCCCTCCGGTGTGAGCGATGGCCACCACGCCTGAGGACCGTTGGGAACGCGTAAGCACCCTCTTCGCCGACGCGCTCGACCGCCCGGCCGCCGAGCGCACGGCCTGGCTCGACGCCGCCTGCGACGACCCTGCGGTGCGCGCCGAGGTCAAAGACCTGCTCGCGGCGCAGCCCGAGGCTGAGTCGGGCTTCGAGGCGCTCGGAGCCGCCGCCGGCCAGGCTCTCGCCGCCTTCGACACGCTTGGCGTGGGGCCGCCGCGGACTCCACCGCCGGGACCCGGAGAGACAGTCGGGCACTACCGCATCGAGGCGGCGCTCGGCGCGGGCGGGATGGGAAGCGTCTGGCGCGCCTTCGACAGGCGCCTGGAGCGGCCCGTCGCACTCAAGTTCCTCCACGCCGACCTCGACGACGCGGCACGCGCACGCCTCCTGCGGGAAGCCCGCGCCGCAGCGGCGCTCGACCACCCCCACGTCTGCACCGTCCACGGCGTCGAGGAAGTCGACGGGCGGACGTTTCTCGTGATGGCCTGCTACGAGGGCGAGACGCTCCGGGTACGGCTCGCGCGCGGCCCGCTCGGCCGAGACGAGGCCCTGGCTGTCGCCGCCGACGTTGCCGACGCGCTCGAGGCCGCCCACGCCGCTGGCGTCGTCCACCGCGACCTCAAGCCGGGCAACGTGATGCTGACGCGGGCGGGCGTGCGCGTGCTCGACTTCGGGATCGCCCACCTTGCCCGCGCCGAGCGCCTCACCCGGACCGGGGCCGCACTCGGCACGGTCGGCTACATGGCCCCCGAGCAGGTCCGCGGCGAGGCGGTCGGGCCGGCGGCGGACCTGTGGGCGCTCGGGGTGCTCCTCGTGGAGATGCGGACCGGCGCGCGGCCGTTCCAGCGTGACACCGAAGCATCGGTGCTCTACGCCGTGCTGGAGTCCGAGCCGGACGGCCTCGGCCGGCTCGACCCGGACGAGCGTTCTCTCGTCCGGCGTTTGCTGGCGAAGCGGCCTGAGGACCGTCCCGCGTCGGCGGGGGACGTGCGCGACGCGCTGCGGGCAGGCGGTATCGGGGTAAAGCTGGCACCGCCCCAGCAGCACGTTACTCGTCGGTGGGCCGTCTGGCTCACGGGCATCGCTCTCCTGGCTCTCGGCGCGTGGCTCGCGTGGCCTGCCGCCCGCCCGCCGGCGGCAACGCAGCCGATGACGCTCGCGGTCCTCCCGTTCGAGGTCCGGGGCGGCGACGCGCTCGGCTACCTCCGCGAGGGCCTCGTCGACCTCCTCGCCACGCAGCTTGACGGCGTGGCCGGTATCCGCGTCGTCGATCCCAACGCCCTCCTCAGTCAGGCGCGCAGCGACGGGCCGCTCTCGCTCGACGAGGCGCGCGCGCTCGCGGCCGGCTTCGCCTCGGAGCAGTTCGTCCTCGGCCGGGTGATGGACACCGGCGGTGGCCTCCGTCTCCATGCGTCGCTCTACGAGACCGGCGGCGCGGAGGCCGCCCGCGCCCAGGCCAGCGCAGCCTCGCCGGAGGACCTGCTGCCCGCGCTCGACGCCCTCGCGCAGCAACTCGTCGCCGCTCAACTTGGCGACCCGGACGAGCAGCTCGCCGGCCTCGCCGCGCTCACGACGACCTCGTTCCCGGCGCTCCGGGCCTACCTCGACGGCGAGCAGTTGCTCCGCGATGCCCGCTTTGCCGAGGCTGAGGTCGCGCTCTCACGGGCCGTCGAGGCCGACAGCCTGTTCGCGCTCGCGTGGTACCGCCTCGCCCGTGCCGCCGGCTGGACCGGCAATGGCTATCTCAACCAACGGGCCGTCGCGCGTGCCCTCCGCCACGCCGAGGACCTCCCCGCTCGGACCCGCGACGTGCTCGCCGGCTACCACGCCTTTCGGACCGGCCGCCCGGCCGAGGCCGAGCGGCGCTACCGGTCGGTCTTGGCCCGCCACCCGGACGACGCCGAGACGTGGCTCCTGCTGACCGAGGTGCTGTTCCACTACAATCCCTACCGCGGGCGGCCCGTCGCCGAGGCACGCGAGCCCCTCACCCAGGCTCGGCGCTGGGCACCGGACAACCGCGAACTGCTCGTCCATTCGCTCGACTTCTCACTGCAGCGAGGCGACGCAGCAGCGCTCGACTCCTTCGCCACGGTCTATCTCACCGGGGGGCCCTCCCCTGCGATGGGCACGGCGTACGGCCTGATGCGCGACCTCGCAATCGGGGCCGTCGCGGCGTCGGCCGTGCCGGAGCGGCTCCGGAGCGCCGGGCTGGACGTGGCTGTTCTCCTGCTCACGCGCCTCGCACCGCTCGCAGGCGACGAGGTCCTAGCGCGCACGGCTGCCGAGGTCCTCGCCTCGTCGGACGACGCCGACGCCCGCGCGACGGGCTTGCTGCACCTCGCCTCATTTGATGCTGCCGCCGGGCGATGGGCCGAGAGCGAGCGACACTTCGCCGACGCTCAAGTGCTCGATCCCGACCAGGCGCTTACGTGGCGCACGCTTGTTGCGGCACTCCCCAACAGTTCGGTCCCGGACCGCGCCCTCCCCGGCCTCCGCGCAGGCCTCGAAGCGTGGACACCGGCAGCCGTCGCCTACGGCGGCGAGGGCGACGCCGTGCGGCGCTACCTTCTCGGCCTGCTCGACGTTCGGCTCGGGCAGCCTGACCGGGCGCGTGGTGCGGCCCGCTCGCTTGAGACCGACGACACGGTGCTAGCCCGCGCCCTGGCCGCCTCGCTCCGCGCCCGCGCCGAGTTCGCCGCCGACCCCGAAGCGGCCCTCGCCCGGATCGACGCCGTGCGGCTGAGCGTGCCGTTCCCGCTACGCGAGGTCTCGCCGGTCTACGGTCAGGTGCTCGACCGGGCTGTGTGCGCCGAAGCGCTCCGGCTGCTCGGCCGCACCGCCGCCGCTGAGCGCTGGCAGGCCTCGTTGCACGACGGCTACGAGCACGTCCCATTCGTCGCTCCGCAAACGAAATAAGGGCAAGCGACCCGCATCGCGCCGCTACGACCTCCTACCGCTGCTGCCTTCCGGCCCTGACGGAGTTCAGAGGGAGCTGGCCGTACGGGACTTGCCCTTATTCCGCCGACAGGCCCAGGTCCTGGGCGGTCGGCTGAAAACCAGTGGCGGCAATATACGGGGGGGCTGCCGGGGTCGGTTCCGCGTCACCGGAATTTCGTGATGCGCCAGGCGCGATGTGTGAAGTCGAGCGTGACGGTTAGATCTGGATTCACGCATCACGCTTCGCGCATCACAAGAGCCCCGCCGGGTCCACGTCCACATTGATCCGCACGCCCTTCGGCGGCGACCCGAACTGCTCGCTGACGGCCCGGACGAGGCGCGAGAGCGCGTAGGGCTGTCCCGGCTCGCTGGACTTGACAATCGTGTGGAACCGGAACTGCCGCTTGACGCGGCCGATGAATGCTGGCTCCGGCCCGAGCACCTCGATGCCCTTACCTGCCGCCTGCCGAAGCTGCCGCGTCCACCGCTCGGCCGTCTGCTGCACGACGCGCTCGTTCGGCCCCTTGAACTCGACCCCGACGAGTTTACCGTAGGGCGGGTAGCCGAACGCCTGGCGGTCGGGTAGCTCGGTGCGGAGGAAGCCGTCGACGTCGTGCCGGGCGGCGTGCTGGAGGGCAGGATTGTCCGGGCTGCGCGTCTGGAGAATGACCTCGCCACGCAGCGCCCCGCGCCCGGCCCGGCCCGCGACCTGCATCAGAAGCTGGAACGTCCGCTCCGACGCCCGGAAGTCGGGCAGGAGCAACCCGGTGTCGGCGTCGACCACGCCGACGAGCGTGACGCGGGCGAAGTCGAGCCCCTTCGCCACCATCTGCGTCCCGATCAGGATGTCGGCCTCGCCGCGCCCGAAGGCGTCGAGGATTTTTTGGTGGGCGTTCTTCCGGCTCGTCGTGTCGAGGTCCATCCGCAGCACGCGCGCCTCGGGGAAAACGGCGGCGAGCTCTTCCTCGACCCGCTGCGTGCCGGCCCCGAGCCGGACGAGGTTCGCCGATCCACACTGTGGACAGCGTGTGGGCATCGGCTCGACGAGGCCGCAGTAGTGGCAGCGGAGGTGGCGGTGGCTCTTGTGGAAGGTGAGCGTCACGGCGCAGTCGCGGCACTCGGGCGTCCACCCGCAGTCGTCGCAGGTGACGATAGGCGAGTAGCCGCGCCGGTTCTGGAGCAGGATGATGCCCTCGCCCCGGCCGAGCCGGTCGCGGATGGCTTCGCGGAGCGGATGCGAGAGCGCACCCTTGAGGCGGCGGACCTTCTTCTCCCACGTCAGGTCGACGATCTTGACCGGTGGAAGCTCGGCCGCCTTTCGTCCCGGCACCGGCACGCGGTCGGGCATCGTCAGGAGGTCGTACTTCCCGAGCCTCGCGTTGAGCGTGCTCTCCAGGCTCGGCGTCGCGCTGCCGAGGACGCAGACGGCCCCTTCGAGGTGGGCACGCATCACGGCCACGTCGCGGGCGTGGTAGCGCGGGGCCGGGTCGAACTGCTTGTAGCTCCCCTCATGCTCCTCGTCGACGACGATCAGGCCGAGGTTCCGCAGCGGCGCGAAGACCGCCGAGCGCGGGCCGATGGCGACCTCGAACCGGCCACTGCAGAGGTGGCGCCACGCGTCGTAGCGCTCGCCCGCGCTCATGCGGCTGTGGAGGACCGCCACGCGGTCGCCAAAGTGCGCGCGGAAGCGGCGGACGGTCTGCGGCGTCAGCGCAATCTCGGGGACGAGCACGATCCCGGTCCGCCCGGCCTCGAGCGCCTGCCGGAGCGCCTGGATGTAGACCTCGGTCTTGCCGCTCCCGGTGATGCCGTGGAGCAGGAACGTCTTGGTCTCCCCCGCTGCCACCGACGCGCCGACCTGGAACAGGGCCTCGACCTGCCCGGCGTTGAGGTCGTGGACCGGCGGTGGCTCGGGGACCGCGTCGAACGGCGTGCGGACCGCCTCTTTCTCGACGCGCTCGACGAGGCCCTTCTCGACGAGGCTCTTGACCGTCGTGCTCGATGCACCCGTCTCGGCGAGCACGTCGGCCTGCCGGGGTTCGGTCTCGCCGCCCTCGGCCCGCAGCCGGAGCAGCGTCTCGATGACCGCCCGCTGCTTCGCGCCGCGCAGCGCGGCCACGGCGTCGGCCTCGACGTGCTCGGCGAGGCGGAGGTGCCACTCGGTCTTGACGGACGCCTCGGCCCCGACCTCGGCTTCGACCCGGATCAGCTCGTCCCGTTCGAGCCGACGGAGCAGACTCGCCGTGACGCCGTCGACGCCGTGCTGCACCGTGCTGACGGGCTGCGGTCCGTCGGCCTCCAGCATCGCCAGGACGCGCCCACCGACAGAGCCTGTCCTGAACGAAGCCGAAGGATCTAGCCCGAGTGACGGCCGGCCGGTCCGGTAGACGACGCGGCGGCTCTCGACCGTCGCGCCGGAGGGCAGCGCCGCCTTCAGCACCTCGCCCCAGGCACAGACGTAGTAGTCGGCGATCCACTGCGTCAGCCGCAGCAGCACCGGGGAGAACGACGGCACGTCGTCCAGCACGTCGCGGATCGGTTTCAGCTTCCGACTGCTGGTCCCGTCGTCTGTCCGCTCGGCGATGACGCCGGTGAGGGTCCGCGCTCCAAACGGGACCACGACACGCGCACCGGGGACGGCCTCAGCCTCCAGATCCGCCGGGACGAGGTACGTGTAGACCTTGTCGACGGGCGCAAGCGGAACGACTCGGGCGGCAGGCATAGGCAGAGCGGCGGCGGGCGAGCAATCTACGACGCGCCCTGACCGCCGGCACGCCTCCCCGCCGACACTCAGGAGACGGGAGACGCGACGCCGGAGACGGTCCCGGCCGAGGCAGCCCGCCGCTCAAAGCATGCGTCGAAGTGCTGGCCGAGGGCGGCGTTGAACGCGTCGGGGCGCTCTTCGTGAACCATGAGCCCGGCGTCTTCGACCACCACCAGCGACGCCTCGGTGCCGAACGTGTGGCGCATCGTGCGCGCGTCCCTTAGGGGGAAGAAGCGGTCGCGGCCTCCCCAGATCAGAAGCACGGGTGCCGTGATCTTCGCATGGGCTGGTCCCGCTAGGTCGAAGTCGCGGACGTGCACGTGGCGGAGGGTGCGGGCGGCACCGGCCCGAGCGCGGCGGTTGCGGGCCAGCCGCTGGAAGAACAGGTCGTCTAGCGGACCGTGCAGCACGTCGGTGTTGGATGGGGCCGTTGCCTGAAGCCCCTCTCGCCCGATCCGGCTGCCGAGGACCCAGCCCAGCAGCGGCTCGAAACCGGGAAGCTTTCCGGACCAGGAGAAGAGCCGGAGCAGCAGGCTGGGGTGGTACGGAATCTCGGTGTTGCCCAGCACCAGTCCGGCGAGCCGGTCGGTCATCGCAGCGGCGGCGATGCGTGCTACCGAGCCGCCCGAGTCGTGCCCGACGAACCCGACAGGGCGATCCCCGAGGTCCATCAGGTCCATCGCTCCGAGGAGGGCGCTGCTGAAGGCCGCGATCCCGACGGGGGTCTGATCGTCCCACTCGGAGAACCCAGCGAGTGGAAGATCGATCAGGTGACAGGTGTAGCGGCCCGAGAGTGCCGCCACAGCGTGCCGCCACCCCCGCGCATCGAACGGCCAGCCGTGGACGAAAACCAGGTCGGGTCCTTGCCCGACGCGCCAGTAAGGCAGACGAGCCCTGCCCGCGTCGAGCATGCGGAGGGGTGGACCGAAGGGGTGAGGCGTTCTGTGTTCCATGGGGCCGTGTCGTTGTGAAAGGGAAGCCGGTGCTCAAGATGGGCCTCGTTGGCAGGAGATGCAATTACCTGGTCAGGTAGTGGACGGACCCGCGGCGGCGTTCGTTTTTTGGGTGCGACCAGCTCTACCGATGATCGCTATGAAAAAGACAGAGAGCCAGCTCTTTGCCGCGCTGCTCAAGTACTGGCGCACGAAGCGCGGCCTGAGCCAACTCGACCTCGCCCTGACGGCCGACGTGTCCGCGCGGCACGTCAGCTTTCTCGAGACCGGACGGGCACGGCCGAGCCAGGACATGGTGCTGCTCCTGGCTGCTACGCTGGACCTGCCGCTCCGCGAGCGTAACACGATGCTCCGCGAGGCGGGCTTCGCTGAGGCGTTCGACACGCCACCCCTCGACGCCCTCGCCGACGAAGGCATCCGCCGAGCCATTACCACCATGATGCAGCTCCACGAGCCCTTCCCCCTGATGCTACTCGACAGGTGGTACGAAGTGCTCGACATGAACGCAGGAGCCAGGCGGCTGATCGAGTTGGTTCTGGGACCGATCACCTTGCCGGTCAACGCCTCCCTGTTACTCTTCGACGAGCTCAGGCCGTACGTCGTCGGGTGGGAGCAGGCGGCACGCGAGGTCACGGCCCGGCTGCACCGGGAGGCGCTGCACCAACCGCGCGACGAGCGGATGGCAGCGCTGCTAGAACGGGTACTCGCCATGCCCGACGTCCCGGAGGACTGGCAGCGACCCGACCTGTCGAGAGGGTCAGAGGGCGCGTTCGCGCTACGCCTCCGCGCCGGGGACCTGGACCTAGCGTTCGTGACTACGCTCATGGCGTTCAACGCGCCGCAGAACGTGACCCTCGACGAGCTTCGCATCGAGAGCTACTTCCCTCTCGACGACGCGACCGAGGTAGCGTGCCGTGCTCTAGCTAGCCAGGGGTAGCAGCGCGGCGGGCATAGGGCAGGCTTCGGCAAGCCCGGCAAACTACGATGCGTCGTCTGCGCCGCCGACCCGCACCTTCACCCCACCGTCTTCTTCTTCCGCGACTCGAATCTCTTCGGGAACGAACCGTCGGATCACGTCGATGTTGGTCCGGGCGTGCCGGGAGAGCGGCAGGGTGCAGAAGGCCCCTCCGCCCGCCAGCACGAAGGGCACCATCAGTTGGTCGGCGAGGTAGCGCCCGACGGGAACGCCCGACGCGAGGTAGGTCCGCACCTCCTCCACAGCGCTGCGCGCTACGGCCTCGGCCCGCACGCCGACGCGACCGAACCCAGCGAACACCTCCGTCGCCGCCTCGCTCTCGATCTCGACGAGCAGCACGTTGCCGGGGCACGCCGCCTCGACCTCTTCGGCCCGGAAGCAGTCTTCGTCCCAGTTCATCTTCTTCGCCACGGCGTTGAGTTCGCGCTTGGCGATGCGCTTCGACAGGTTGGCGACAATGGCGCGCGCCGACCGTGACCGGACTTCGCCGCGCTCGGTGAGGTCGATGGGGACCAGCCGCTCGGCCGGCTCAACGCGGACGTGGAAGCGTCCGCCGCCGGCCGGGTAGAACCCGTAACGGTCTAGCGAAGCTGCGACGCGCGGCCCCATGCGCTCGACGAGCGGGAGAAAGCTCTTCTGGAGGAAGTCGAACGGCGGTGCCCAGGGGTTGTGCGTCCCGCCTTCGAGTGTCAGCTCCGACGGCTCCGGCGCGGTGAGGAGCGCGGGCAGTATGGTCTGGAGGACGAGCGTCGCACTCCCTGCCGTCCCGACGGCGAAGTGGTACGTCCCAGGCCGGACCGCACGCGGCCGAAACGCCAGCGCCTGCGACCCGATCGCTGCACCCTCGACGCTCGCGCCGCCGATCTCGGCCGCTGCGCGGACAGCGGTGAGGTGCTGCCGCATCAGCCCCGGCTTTTCACGGCCGGCGCGGATGTGATCGATGCGAAAGGGCTGGCCCGTCACGAGGGAGAGCGCGAGCGATGTGCGGAGCACCTGCCCGCCGCCCTCGCCGTGCGAGCCGTCGATGTAGATCATGGATCGGGTAAAAAGTGGGGACACACTGTCCGGTGTGCCCCCGGTGGTTTAGGGTCTGAAAGTAGTCGTCACGCAGCGTTCCGTCGTACCGACCGCTGCGGAGACAGCATCGCTTGAAAGCGGCGGCCCGAGCCGCACGGACAGAGGTCGTTGCGACCGAGCTTCTCGGTCAGCACCTTTCCGTCGCCGACCGTGCGGACGCCACGCTTGACGTGCGTCTCGCTCGGGAAGCCGCGGCGGCGCTTGCTCATCGGCTCAAAAGGACGCTTCGTTGTTGAGGTGTTCGGGATCGTTGCGCATGGCGCTATCCTCCGTGTCTGTGCGGGGCAGCCCGCGAGACTGTCAGGCAGCCCCGCGGTACTGCTTCTCCGCGTCCTTGATGACGAACCGGGCGTCGAGCGATGCGACGGAGCGCGCCAGCCCGGCCTTCTCCACCGAGGCGATGACCTCGCCGAAGTCTTTGTAGGCGTCCGGCGACTCGTCGAGCGGGTAGCGCCGGCAGTTGGAGAGTACGTCTTCGCGCTCGAAGGCGGCGTCGACTTCGGCCTGGTCCAGCGTGCGCTTGGCGTGGCGCCGGCCCATCGTGCGGCCCGCGCCGTGGTTGACGCTGTAGAGGCTCTGCCGTGCGCCCGGCTCGGCCACCATCACCGCCGAGCCGGAGAGCGGGTCGCCGGGCAGCAGGATCGGGTGGCCGGTCTCGGCGAACGGCGTGTCCACGAGGCCGGGGTGCCCCGCGGGGAACGCACGCGTCGCGCCCTTGCGGTGGACCCACGCCTGCTCGCCGTCGATCTCTTCGAGCCGGGCGATGTTGTGGCTGATGAAGTACACGAGGTCGCCCTGCACGCCGGGGAGGACTTCCTGGAAAGCCTCCAGCACGAGCGCGTTGATGAGCAGGTGGTTGACCGTCGCGAAGTTCGCCCCGAGCGACATGTCGTCGATGTAAGCATTGGCGAGGGCCGTGCCGAGCGGGGCGTAGACGAGCTGCTTGTCGCCCGCCGGGTAGGCCCAGCCTTCGCGCTCGAAGTGCTGCTCCATCGCGCGGAACTGCCCCTGCGCGAGCTGATACCCGAACCCACGCGAGCCGCAGTGACTCAGGAACCCGACGTGCCGGTCGCGCAGCCCGAAGTGCTCCGCGAGGTCGGCCTCGCCGTCGGCGACGTGGACAATCTCGCACTCGCCGAAGTGGTTGCCGCCGCCGTACGACCCAAGCTGCCGCACCTTCGACTCGAATGCCTGGAAACCACCGCCCGAACGCAGCACGGCCAGTCGGTCCGCAAGCGCGTCCCGCGTCCCGTCGTGCCCGACGTGGACCGCGTCTTCGCAGCGCGTCGCCCAGTGCACGGGTATCCCGAGCGCTTCGAGCACGTCCTGCGACGCGCCTTCAGTCACAGCCTGCGCGCCGAGCGTGGCATCGACGGGTCGCCCCTTCGCCACCGAGCGCTGGCCCTTGCCGGGGCCGGTCGGCGTCCGCTCCAGGATCGCGTCGATCAGAGCGCGGCGCGTGCGCCGGTCCTCGACGCCATCGGCGGGGAGGTCGAGCTGGAGCAAGCTCATCGAGCACTTGATATCCACGCCGACCGGGCCGGGGTAGATGTGGGTCGGCGACGAGAGCGCGCAGCCGACCGGCGCGCCGTAGCCGAGGTGCGCGTCGGGGTTTAGCACGAGGTCGGTGACGCCGGGCGCAGAGCGCGTGTTCTGCGCCTGCGTCAGGCACACGTCGCCGAAGGTCTGCCGGATGGGGTCGGTGCCGATGACGGTGATCGGCGTGCCCTCGCCGCTGTGCGTGGAGAGGGTTGCGGTGGCTTTGCCGGTGGGCGTGAGGCGGGAGTCGATGGTAGTCATGATGACGAAAAGTATGGAGGGAGGCGGTGCGTGGAGCGCGCCCAGTCCGGGCGGGACGACGAGGTTGGGACGAAACATTATCCTCTGCTCTACCCGCTGAGCTACGGACGCCGAAGCATCCGGCCGGACTCGAACCGGCGACCTGAGGGTTAACATGTAGTTCCGTCGGCATTCGCCCCGCCCGGAGCGGGCGCGGCCTCCACAACAAAGGAGCGACGAGGCGTGGCGAGACGTTCACGGTGCCGGCAGGGCCGTACACCGTCCGATGTAGTCTCGCGGGCATTCGCTCCGGTCAAAGAACAAGGCGACGACAAGGGGTGGCACCACATCCCGCCGAGGCGGGCCGGGACTTGAACCCGAAGCCACGAGGGCCTACCGATGTAGTGGTGCCGGCATTCGTCACCGGGAATAGCAGCGGCGAGGAGTGGCAGGACATTCCCGGCTTCAAGCCGGTGCGTTCGAGGCATGTAGTCCTGCCGGCATCCGCTGCCGTGCGCGTGTCACGTCCCCCCGAGGGTGCGGCGGGCAAGAGGTGCCGAGACATACCCTCTGAGGGCATCGTTTTGAGCGATGTAGTCTCGGCGGCATCCCGCCGCACCCCGACAGGGGTTAGACCCAGAGGGTCTGTTAGCGCCTCTCACAAAACTCTTCGAGTCATTCCCGCGCAGGCGGGAATCCACAGGACAGGCAGCCCGGTGGGTCCCCGCCTTCGCGGGGACGACTGTACATGAGCTTCGCTGGACACTTTTTGAGGTTAACGGTTTCGGTTTCAGGTTGGCTTACAGTTCGACGCGCTCGATCTCGCCGACCCAGTGGCCGGGGTCGAGGCCGTGCTCGGCGAACCGGGCGATCACGTCGAAGACGCGGTCGGAGAAGCCGCCGACATTGAGGATATCCTCGCGGTCGGTGACCTGGCTCGTCCGGTACGGCTGGACGTCGAGGCAGACGAGGCGGGCGTGCGGGCAGCGCTGCTTGAGCGCGTTCCACTCGCGGAGCATCGCCGTGCCGCCGCCGCCCCACTGCGCGTCCACCCACGACTGGTTGTCGGAGACGAACAGCACGAGGTCGGCCTGGGCACGCTGCTTGTTCAGCCGGGCCAGCGGCGCGGAGCAGTTCGTCCCGCCGCCGCCCACTGACGCGAGCCGGGTAGCATTCGTCATGACGCTGTCGCGCGGGTTGAGCCGCACGTCAACGACGCGGTTCTCGAACGGCAGCACAGTCGCCGACGGGTTCGCCCGCAGCACGGCCGCCGCCACAAGCGAGGCAACGTCGACGCACCGGACGGCCGAGGTCGCGCCGCGCCGGTACCCGGTCGCGGGACTCGTCATCGAGCCGGACACGTCCGGGCAGACGACCACGCGGCCCTCGACCGCAGGCACGTTCTCGACGGCGACTTCCATCGCGTCCTGGAGCGCAGCCCGGACCGACCCCGGCACCGCCTCCGACGCCTGTGTGAAGGCGATCAGGAGCTGGTACGGGAAGACCCGTGCCCGCCGGATGGCCCGCCGGTCGCGTAGCCGCTCGGCGACGAGGTCCGTCATCCCCTCCACGCCGAACACGCCGTGGCGTGCGAACGTGTTGAGGTTCATCCGGGTCGTCTGCCACGTCGCACGCCGTGCGACCGCAGCCCACGCCTCGCGGTCGAGGTCGAGCGCGGTCAGCATCTGGAACGGCACGTCCGGCACCGGAGCCGACGGGTCGCGCTTGAACTGCTCGAAGGCGCGGACGACTTCGGGCAGGAGCGCGGCGTCGTGCGCGCGGCCGAGCAGGTAGCCGTAGAAGGCCGCCCGCTCCGGCGTCGCCGGCGTCGGGTGGACCATCCTCACGACGTCCGCCAGCGACGGCGACTGCCCGACCGAGGCGTAGAACAGCTGCGTCTCGGTGCGCGCGGCCAGCCAGTCCCGGACCATCCGCTTCGGCGCCGACCCGAGCGACTTCCGCCCGACGGCCCCGGACCGCATGATCTGCACGAACGTCCGCAGCATCCGGCCGTTGTCGATCACGCGCGGGAAGATCCGCTCCAGGAGACGAACGTCCGCCTGCGGCCGACCGGGGTCGGTGAGGGCTGCGCAGAGCAGCGCGGACACGTCCTTCATGAAGGCGTGCTCGCGGGCGTAGACCGCCGTCTGCGCGACGAAGGCTTCGTCGAGGTTGGCCGCCAGCTTCAGCACCGTGTCGAGCTGGCTCTCGGCCGACGCGTAGAACGTGGCGTTGAGGCAGCCCGTCGCAGCGAACTGCGCGAGCGCGTGCTTCGGCGAAAAGGCGTAGGCCGGGGTCCCTTCACGGTTGACCGCGTCGGTGGCCGGTGCACGCCGACCGCGGAGCGTGTTGAAGAGTGCGAGGTTGACCATGGCGGTTGGGGTCAGGTGATCGGAACGTGGACAGCCTCCCTATGCCAAGCCCCGTGCCAACTCCTCGCCGAACGACCGAACCGCCCCAAAATCGCCCTACGCGACGATTTCGAGTTCTTGAGGCTGCAGCGACTCCCAGTTTTTATAGATTTCAATACTGTAGTTTATATTTTGGTCTAGTCTAAGCTCTCATTTCTTTCTATGCCCCGAACCGTTGCCCTCGGTCTTCTCGGCGTCTCGCTCGACGGCAGCAACGGCACGCCCGCGCGCTGGGAGCGCTGGCGGCCGAGCGTCGCCCTCTGCCAGCACGACGACCTGCTCGTCGACCGCTTCGAGCTCCTCCACCAGCCCAAGTTCACCGACACGGCCGAGGCCGTCGCCGCCGACATCCGCACGGTCTCGCCGGAGACCGAAGTGCACCTCCACCCGCTCCCGATGACGGACGTGTGGGACTTCGAGGAGGTCTTCCGCACCCTCCACGATTTCGCCGTGGACTACACGTTCGACCCCGACGCAGAGGACTACCTCGTCCACATCACAACGGGCAGCCACGTCGCACAGATCAGCCTCTTCCTGCTCGTCGAGAGCCGCTTCCTCCCCGCACAGCTAATCCAGACCAGCCCGCCGCGCCGGAGCAACGCCAACCCCGCCGGCTCCTACCGCCTCATCGACCTCGACCTCTCGAAGTACGACCGCCTCGCCTCGCGCTTCGAACAGACCTTTTGGGAGGACCTGGACTTCCTCAAGTCCGGCATCCAGACCCGCAACGCAGCCTTCAACGCGCTCATCGAGCGCATAGAGCGGGTGGCGATCTACTCCCGCGACCCAATGCTGCTCACCGGCCCGACCGGCGCAGGCAAAAGCCAACTCGCCCGACGGATCTACGAACTGAAGCAGACCCGGCGGCAGGTCGAGGGCGCGTTCGTCGAGGTGAACTGCGCGACGCTCCGGGGTGACCAAGCGATGGCGGCGCTCTTCGGGCACACGAAGGGGGCCTTCACCGGCGCGGACCGGGCTCGGCCTGGTCTCCTTCGCACCGCCGACGGCGGCGTGCTCTTCCTCGACGAGATCGGCGAACTCGGCCTCGACGAGCAGGCGATGCTGCTGCGGGCGCTCGAAGAGAAACGCTTCCTCCCCGTCGGGGCCGACGGCGAGGCGGAGAGCGACTTCCAACTCATCGCCGGGACCAACCGGACGCTCACCGACGCCGTCCGGGCGGGTGACTTCCGCGAAGACCTCCTCGCCCGGATCAACCTCTGGACCTTCCGCCTCCCAAGCCTCCGCGAGCGCCCCGAAGACATCGAGCCGAACCTCGACTACGAACTCTCGAAGGCCGCGCACCGGCTGAACCAGATGGTTCAGTTCTCGACCGAGGCGCGGACGCAGTTCCTAGCGTTCGCCACCTCGGCCGAGGCGCGCTGGAGCGCCAACTTCCGCGACCTCAACGCCGCCGTCACGCGGATGGCCACGCTCGCTCCCGGCGGGCGTATCACCGAGGATGTGGTCAGCGACGAGGTCGGACGGCTCCGTGCCGCGTGGGCCGAGCCGCAGAGCGCCGCCGAGCACGATGCCGAGCGCCTGCACCGCCTCCTCGGCGACCGAGCGGACAACCTCGACCTCTTCGACCGGGTCCAGCTTGCCGAGGTGAGCCGGGTGTGCCAGCAGGCCCCGTCGCTGTCGGAAGCCGGCCGCCGCCTCTTCGCCGAGTCGCGCAAGCGGAAGAAGACGAGCAACGACGCCGACCGCCTCCGCAAGTACCTCGGCCGGTTCGGCCTTAGCTGGAGCGATGTCCAGGCCTAGAGTATCAGGCCTAGAGTATGACGCGCCGGGGCAGCCGGACGACGGTCAGCCAGAACGCTTCAATCGCACGGACGACGCCCATCAGTTCGTCGAGGTCGGCGGGCTTGGTGATGTAGCAGTTGGCGTGGCGCTCGTACGCCCCGTCGATGTCTTCGCGGGCCGAGGACGAAGTGAAGATGACGACGGGAATCAGCCGCAGGCTGGCGTCGGCCTTCATCTCTTCGAGCACCTCGTGGCCGCTCTTCCTCGGCATGTTGAGGTCGAGCAGCACGAGGTCCGGGGCCGGAACGTCGTCCCGCTGCATGAGCGCGAGCGCTTCCTCGCCGTCTCCCGCCACGGACACGTTCAGCGGAAGCGTCGTCTCGCGGAGCGCCTCTTTGGCGAGTTCTACGTCGCCGGGGTTGTCTTCGACGATCAGTACGTTAATCGGGGTGCCAGTCGCCACGTAGGTACGGGGGAGAAGAAAGAGAAGTGCCGAACGGGGCGTCGGGAGAAGTGGACACCGCGCACCGCGCTTTGCCTGCGTCCCGCCTCGGCGGAGAGTTACGGTATATGTTTTAATACTGTGCTGCGCTCAGACGGTTCTCGTCACCGCTTGTTTAAATGCCGCGACGCTCTCCGCAATCGACCCCTCGCCCCGGAAGATGGCGCTCGCCGCGACGAGCACGTCCGCCCCGGCCTCGGTGAGCGCACGGGCGTTGGCGGGTTTCACGCCGCCGTCGACCTCGATGAGCGCCCCCGCCCCGAGCGTGTCGACGAGGCCGCGGATCCGGCTCACCTTCCGCACCGAGGATGCGATAAAGGCCTGCCCCGAGAAGCCCGGGTTGACCGACATCACGAGGACGAGGTCGAGGTCCGGCAGCAGTTCTTCGAGCAGGTAGGGCGGCGTCGCCGGGTTGAGCGCGACGCCCGCCTTCGCGCCGGTTTCCTTGATCTGCTGTACGACGCGGTGGAGGTGCGGCGTCGCCTCCTGGTGAACCGTGATGACCGACGCCCCGGCCTCGGCGAAGGCCTCGACGTAGCGCTCCGGCTCGGCGATCATGAGGTGCACGTCGAGGAGGGTGCCGGTCTCCTCGGCGAGGGCGCGGAGGCCGCGCATCACCGGCACGCCGAGCGAGATGTTCGGGACGAAGTGCCCGTCCATCACGTCGATGTGCAGCCACGCGCACCCGGCCTCGACGGCGGCCCGAGCGTCGCGTTCGAGGTGTCCAAAATCAGCGGAGAGGATGGACGCGGAGAGGATCATGCGCCCTGCCGCTCGCAGTCCACGTACGTGTCCTCAGCGCCGAGGTCGAGCGATGCCCGGGTGCCGCGCAGGCTGAGCCGGTAGACGGCGTCGTCGCTCAGGTATGTCCCGCCGTCCTCACTTTCGAGCGTGACGCTCTGGTCATCGAGCGTAACGACCGCCGTGCGCCCATCGTCCGACCGCGACACGAAGAAGGTCTCGTCGCCCGCGCAGTCATACCGGACGCGCGCCGCGAGTCCCGGCTTGAACCCGTCGGGGACGAGAGGCGCGTCGGGGTCGTCGATTTCCTCGTCGAGGACGGGGTCGTAGGTCTGGTCGTCGGGGGACTGGCACGCGCCGAGGCCCAGGGCAAGCCCGGCGAGCATGAGAATGAAGCTACGCATAGCGTTACCGTTCCAGGAGTGCGCGGGCGGCTTCCGCGACGGCATCTGCCGTGAGGCCGAGGTGCTCGTAGATCTCCTCGTAGGGAGCCGAGGCCCCGAAGCGGTTCAGCCCGATCACCGTCCCGTCGAGGCCGACCCACTCGTGCCAGCCCATGGGGTTGGCGGCTTCCACCGCGACGCGGGCGCGGACGCTCGGCGGGAGCACAGCGTCGCGGTATTCCTGGTCCTGCTCGCGGAAGACCTCCCAGCACGGCATCGAGACGACGCGGGCCGCGATGCCGTTGGCACCCAGCTTGTCTCTGGCTTCGAGGGCGAGATGCACCTCGGAGCCGGTGGCCAGGAGGAGCACGTCGGGCGTGCCGTCGGCGTCCGCGAGGACGTAGGCCCCGCGCCGCGTGCCCTCGGCGGAGCCGTAGGTGGAGCGGTCGAGCGTCGGGACACCCTGGCGGGTGAAGGCGAAGGCGGTCGGCCCGGCGGTCCGCTCGAGGGCGAGCCGCCACGCCTCGGCGGTCTCGTTGGCGTCGGCGGGCCGGACGAGGTGCAGGTTCGGGACCGAGCGTAGGGCCGCGAGGTGCTCGATGGGCTGGTGCGTCGGCCCGTCCTCGCCAAGCCCGACCGAGTCGTGGGTGTAGACCCAGAGGACCGGCGTGTGCATCAGCGCCGAGAGCCGGACGGCGGCCTTCATGTAGTCGGAGAAGACGAGGAACGTCCCGCCGAAGCCGCGCAGGCCGCCGTGAATCGTCAGGCCGTTGAGGATGGCACCCATCCCGTGCTCGCGCACGCCGAAGCGGAGGTAGCGGCCCTCCGGGTGCGCGCGCGAGAAATTCTGCGCGTCCGAGGTCTTGGTCTTGTTCGACGGCGTGAGGTCGGCCGAGCCGCCCATGAGCGCCGGGAGGTCGTCGAAGATGGCTTCGAGGACCTTACCGCTCGCGGCGCGCGTCGCCATGCCCTTCGCGTCGGCCTCGAACGTGGGCAGCGCGTCGGCCCACCCCTCCGGCGGTGCAGCGCTGTGCATGGCGTCCCACTTGGCGGCGAGGTCGGGGTTCGCCTCGCGCCACGCGTCGCGCCGGGTCTTCCATGCGCTGTGCGCCTCGGCGCGGTCGCAGGTTGCGCGGCCCATGTACTTCTTGGCCTCGTCCGGGACGTGGAACGCCGGCTCCAGCGGGATACCGAGGTTCTCTTTCGTCAGCCGGACTTCCTCGTCGCCGAAGGCGTCGGAGTGGGCGCCCGACGTACCGGCTTTGTTGGGGCTGCCGAAGCCAATCGTCGTTCGGACGTTGACGAGCGTCGGCCGGTCGAGGACGCCTTTCGCGGTGCGGAGCGCGTCGCGGACGGCGTCTTTGTCGTGCCCGTCCACGCCGCGGAGGACGTGCCAGCCGAGGGCCTCGTAGCGGGCGACGGGGTCTTCGCTGAAGGCGAGGTCGGTCGAGCCGTCGATCGTGACCTCGTTGTCGTCGTAGAGCACGATCAGCTTGCCGAGGCCGAGGTGCCCAGCGAGCGAGCACGCCTCGTTCGAGACGCCCTCCATCAGGTCGCCGTCGGAGGCGATGACCCAAGTCCAGTGGTCGACGACCGCGTGGTCGTCGGTGTTGAAGACGGCGGCGAGGTGCTTCTCGGCAATCGCCATCCCGACGGCCGTTGCGATGCCCTGCCCGAGCGGGCCGGTCGTGGTCTCGATGCCGGGCGCGAGTTCGACCTCGGGGTGCCCGGCGGTGCGGCTCCCCCACTGCCGGAAGCGCTTGAGCTGGTCCATCGTCATGTCCTCGTAGCCCGCGAGGTGGAGCAGGCTGTAGAGCAGCATCGACCCGTGACCGCCGGAGAGGACGAACCGGTCGCGGTCCGCCCACGCCGGGTCGGCGGGGTCGTGGCGGAGGAACTCGGTCCACAGGACCGTCGCCGCGTCGGCCATGCCCATCGGCAGGCCGGGGTGGCCGGAGTCCGCCTTCTCGACCGCGTCGAGCGTCAGCCCGCGAATCGTGTTGGCGACGAGGGTTTGCAGGTGTTTGACTTCTTCGGGCGAGGAGGTGACGGCGGGGTCGGCCATGACGCGCGGCGGTGGGGTGAGAGAGGGGACGGAGGAAGTTAACGCGTCAGCGTCGTCTGGCCTATGGATAGTTCACGGCTCGCAGCTCGTCAGCATGGACCTTCAATTCCCGCCGCGTGAGCCTGTGGCCCAGGTTTACCAGCACGACTTGGACGCCCTCTCGACGCGCAAATTTCATGGCGGGAACGAAGTCGCTGTCGGCCGTAACTAAGATTAGTTTGTCCACAATCCGTTTGCTCGAAAGCCACGCGACATCGAGGCCGATCTTCATGTCGACGATCTTCTGTTTGATGTCGGGCTGGAAGTCAGCAGCTCTCACGGCCCGACCTGTTGCAATTAGGTCTTGTGCAGCCTGGCGCTTGACGCGCCATCCATCGAAAGAAAGCTCTCCTGCTCGATAGGCGATGTTGTCGGTCACCTCCAGGTCTCGGATCAGCCTGTCCATCGCCCTGTACGTGTTGGTGGCGGAGAAGTCCGTGGGGTTGCCTGTCAGCGGATGAGTTTCAGTTCCGCTGTACGGCTGGCAATGGTAGCAGTAAATCCTGAACAGCTCTTCGTCTGCCGGCCTCACACACCTCTGAGCGAAGTCGCGCACTTCTTGCGCGCTCGGCATGCGTCCGAGTCTACGGCGCAGCTTATGGAGGACGAAACCCAAGTCTAGAAGAACGGCGGTTCTTTTCATATCAGCAAAAAAGAAGACCCCCCCCCGATACCCGAGGGATACGGAGAGGGGTCAGCGCTTAGGTGCCGGCCTACCGGCGTTCGGATTATTGCTGCTTAGTATGCCAAGCACCACACAATGGTTTCAACCAGAAGTCTACTTCCGGCTTTCGGAGAGCACCACTTACATCAGCCTTACCCGCCGAAGAACGTGTGCCAGACGGCGACGAGGCCCGCGATCACCACGATGTTGGCGATCGCGATCGGGAGCAGGTACTGCCAGCCGATCTGCATGAGCTGGTTGTACTTGAAGCGCGGCAGCGTCCACCGGACCCAGATGAACACGAACGCCATCGCCGCCGACTTCACCGTGAACGCGCCGACCTGGAGGACGGTCAGGATGACGCCCTCGAGGCCGAGCAGCTCCTGGAACGGCACGAGGTAGCCGCCGAGGAAGAGCATCGTGATAACCATGCTCGCAATGAACATGTTGACGTACTCCGCGAGGAAGAACATCCCGAACTTCATCCCCGAGTACTCGGTGTGGTAGCCGCCGACGAGTTCCTGCTCAGCCTCGGGGAGGTCGAAGGGCGCGCGGTTGGTCTCGGCGAAGGCGGAGATCGTGAAGATGACGAACCCGACGGGGTTGCGGAAGATGTTCCAGCCGATGAGGCTCCCGCCGTGGTTCTGGCTCTCGATGATGTCGGTCAGGTTGAGCGAGGCGCTCATCAGCACGACCGAGATCACCGCCGCGCCCATCGCCAGTTCGTACGAGATCATCTGCGCCGAGCTTCGGAGGCCACCGAGGAGGGCGTACTTCGAGTTCGACGCCCAGCCGGCGAGCGTCACGCCGTAGACCGAGAGCGAGGTCATCGCGAGGATCACGAGAATGCCCATCCCGACGTCGGCGATCACGAGCCCTTCAGCGAACGGAATCACGCTCGCCGTCGTCATCGCGATCACCACCATCAGTGTCGGCGCGAAGCTGTGGAGGAACGCGTTCGCCGCCGTCGGGACGATATCCTCTTTGAGGATGAGCTTGACCACGTCCGCAAACGGGGTCAGGATGCCCGCCGGGCCGACGCGGTTGGGGCCGCTCCGCTCCTGGATGAACGCCGCCACCTTGCGCTCGGCGTAGACGAGCGCCGACGCCGAGAGGAGCAGGACGTTGAGGACGCCGAAGATGATAAGCGGGAGGCCGACGACCTCCCAAATCGCGGCGATCGTAGCTGCCATACGAAGCGCGGGGGATGGACGAGAGGGTAGGGGCGGGTCTCGTGCCCGCCCGGATCAGGGCACAGGCGTGCTGCGCCCGTACGACGGTCTCAGAAGTTACACGGCCTCGCCGACATCTTCAAGCGGAACGCCGGTGAAGCCCATCGCCTTGTGGGTTGCCCCAGCGAAGGCATCGGTCTGGGCGAGCTCGTCCATGACCGAGGCCGGGCCGGTGTAGCGCATCTTGCGGCCGAGGCGCTCGGCGATCTCGGGGAGGGCCGTCCAGCCGGGCTGGCAGTTGACCTTGTTGCTCTCGTCGTGCCAGCGGTCGAACGGCGTGCCCTGCCGGTCGAGGCGGCTCATGCCGGTCTCCATCATCAGCGCCCGGTTGGCGCTGCGGATGGCCTTGGCGGGCCGCAGCCGCTGCGCCCGCCCGTCCTCGTTGACGAACGTCCCAATCGTCTCGACCGCCATCGCCGCCGGGAGCGCGACGTTCGCCATCGGGAGCGTCTCGTTCGTCGTGTGGTGGTGGTGGAGGATGACCTGGACGCCGTCGAGGTCGTCCTCGTCCAGCAGGCCCGCGCCGACCGGGTCGTCCTGGAGGACGTAGAGCAGCTTGACTTCGCCCGTGGCGAGGCGCGAGCGGAGCAGGCTCGCGTCGATCTGTGGCATCCCGAGGCGCTCGCAGCCCTGCGCGTTCGGCGCGCGGTCGTCGCTCACGAGCCAGCCGTCCCCCGTGCCGGGCTCGACGTGGGGGATGTACTGCGGGGTGGGCGCGCCGAGGTGCTCGGCGAGCTTCTGGAGCAGGTAGTTGTCCTCGACTGTCGCGAAGGCCGAGCCGAGGAAACACATCTCGCTGCCGTCGTACTGCTTGAGGAGGTAGGCCGCCGCGTCGTAGGCCTGCCGCCAGTCCGCCGCGCCGAAGCCGCCGTCGCGGTAGAGCAGGCGAGGGCCATCTGGGCGGTTCTCGTTGAAGGTGCTGTAGATCAGCCGCGCCGCATCGGGCATCCAGTACTCGTTCACGTCGAGGTTCTGGCGCGGGGTGATGCGGAGGACCTCATTGTCCTTGACCCAGTAGTCGACGTTGATGCCCTTCGAGCCGAAGGTCGAGATGCCGGGCGTCTTGGACATCTCCCAGACGCGGGCGCGGAACCGGAAGTAGTCCTCGGTCAGCGCGCCGACCGGGCACACGTCGCAGACGTTCATCGAGTACGGGTCGTCGAACTCGATACCGGGCGCGGTGATGGGGTAGTTCTTGTCGCCGCGGTTGTGGATCGAGAGCTGGTAGCTCTCCGAGATCTCGCTCGTGAAGCGCGTGCAGCGGGTGCAGTTGATGCAGCGCTCGGCGTCGAGGACGACGTTGGGTCCGAGCTGGATGCGCTTGGGCTTGTGGACCTTCTGGAACTCGAAGCGCGAGCCCTCGGGGCCGAACTTGTAGGCCTGGTTCTGGAGCGGGCACTGGCCGGCCTGGTCGCAGATCGGGCAGTCGAGCGGGTGGTTGATGAGGAGGAGTTCGAGGTTGTCGACCTGCCCCTCCTCGACCACGTCGTCCGAGCGCTGGGTCTGGACCACCATCCCGTCCGAGATCGCGATCGCGCAGCTCGGCTGGAGCTTCGGCATGAAGTTGATGACCGGCGAGCCGTCCTCGTTCGTCTGAAGCTCGCCCGTCGCCCGGTCGCGCGCCGGGGTCCCGATCTTGACGAGGCACTGCCGGCAGTTGGCCGGGACGCTCATCGCCGGGTGGTAGCAGAAGTGCGGAATCTCCACCCCGATGTCCGAGCAGAACTGGAGGAGCGTCTCCCCCTGCTCGAACTCGTAGGACCGGTTGTCAATCGTGACCGTAGGCATCGTCCGATTTTGGAGTTGCGATTTTGGATTTCAGATCGGCCGTTACGACTGAACGGTGGAGGCCGCCTCGGGCGTGCGGAGGAGCGCACCGCGTGCGATGAGCGCCACGGTCGGCTCCGGCTCGGTGATGGCGTCGATCTCGGCTTGGGGGCGGCCCTGGTCTTCGGCGAGGTGGCGGAGCATGTCCACGCTCATCGTGTCTACGCGGACGGTGCCCTCGACGACGGCGTCGCTCGCCGCCGGGAGGTCGGGCGGGAAGGTAAAGACGTACTGCCCGTTCTCGTCGCGCGGGACCATGACGCGGACCGGCGTGTCGGTCGGGTTGTCGAGCGACAGCCAGCAACCTTTCATGCGGCAGACTTGCGTGACCGAGCCCTCGACGCGGACGGTGGTGCCGTCGTACGCCAGCGGATCGGCGGTGAGGGTGGCGGGCGCGAGGGCGACTAGGTCGCTGCCTGCCGCCACGTCCGCGCCGTAGTTCACGAACCTATCGTTCAGCCCGAGTTCCTCGGAGGGAGCCTGGACGACGACGTCGGCCTCGCGGACCTCGCCGTCGCGGGTGCAGCCGGCGAGGAGCAGAGCGAGGGCGAGGAGAGAGAAGAGCGCTTTCATCGTGGTTGCCGATAGGTGTGGGGGCGCAGCATGCTGCGCCCGCGCGGGAGAACGGTTCAGACGACAGGGACGAGTTGGCCGGACGCGCCATCGCCCTGGAGGTCGGCCCCGGCGAAGACGGCGGGCTTGCACTTGGCCTCGAACTCGTGCCGGAAGCGGCGGATCGTCCAGCGGACGGGCCACGCGGCAGCGTCGGCGAGCGCGCAGATCGTGCGGCCCTCGATCTGGTCGCAGAGGTCGAGGAGCAGGTCGAGGTCGCGCATGTTGCCCTCGCCCTCGTCGATGCGGGTGACGAGCTTCTCGAGCCAGCCCGTGCCCTCGCGACACGGCGTGCACTGGCCGCACGACTCGTGGTGGTAGAAGTGGGTGATGCGCCGGAGGAAGGCCACCATGTCGGTGTCTTCGTCCATGACCAGCATCCCGGCCGTGCCGAGCATCGAGCCGGCCTCGCGGAGCGAGTCGGAGTCCATCGTCGCGCCCACGCACTGCTCGGCGGTAAGGACCGGGGTCGAGCTTCCGCCCGGAACGAGGGCCTTGAACTTCTTGCCGCCGCGCATCCCCCCGCAGACCTCGTCGATGAGGTCGGAGATCAGCATGCCGGTCGGGAATTCGTAGACGCCGGGCTTGTTGATGTGGCCCGCGATGCCGTAGAGGAGCGGGCCGGGGTGCCGCTCGGCCCCCATCGAGGAAAACCACTCGGCCCCGTGGTTCACGATGAGGGGGACGCAGGCCAGGGTCTCGACGTTGTTGATGGTCGTCGGGCGGCCCCAGATGCCTTTCTGCGCCGGGAAGGGCGGCTTGACCCGGGGGTAGCCGCGCTTGCCCTCCAGGCTCTCCATCAGCGAGGTCTCCTCGCCGCAGATGTACGCCCCCGCCCCCTTGTGGACGACGATGTCGGTCGAGAAGCCCGAGCCGAGGATGTTCTCGCCGATGTAGCCCTTGGCGTAGGCCTCGTCGACGGCGCGCTGGAAGTGGTCGATCCAGCTCGCGTACTCGCCGCGGATGTAGATGTAGCACGCCTTGGCCGTGATGGCGAAGTTGCCGAGCACCATCCCCTCGATGACGAGGTGCGGGTTGTACTCGAAGAGCTGGCGGTCCTTGAACGTGCCGGGCTCACTCTCGTCGCCGTTGCAGCAGAGGAAGCGCGGCACGTCGGGGTCGACGGGCGGCATGAAGCTCCACTTCATCCCGGTGTTGAAGGCCGCACCGCCGCGCCCGCGCAGCCCGCTCTCCTTGACGTGTGCGCCGAGCCCCTGGGGGTCGAACTTGCCGTCGTTGAGGACCGCGCGGAGGGCGGAGTAGCCGCCGTGCTGTTCGTAGACCTCGATCTGGTGGAGGTCGCGCACCGGCGGGAGCAGGACGCGCTGGTAGGTGCGCCAGTCGCCCGCTTTCGTGGTGCCGTCGTTGATCTTGGGGGCTTCCATGATCGCTTACTCGATGGTCTCGGAAACGGGAGGGGTCTGGTAGGCCTCGACGGCCTCGGCGTCGGAGCGGCGGTTGCCGCCGAGGTCGTCCTCATCCTGCGGGAGTGTCACGGACTCGAACGCGGGCACCTTGCCCGCGCGCAGGCCGGCGAGTAGGGTGTCGCACTTGGCCGCGGTGAGGTTGTGGATGTAGGGGCCGTTCGTGACCTGGAGCATCGGGGCGGAGCCGCACGCGCCGAGGCACTCGACCTCCTGGATCGAGAACATGCCGTCCTCGGTCGTCTCGCCCTTCGTGATGCCGAGTTGGTCCTCGAGGTAGTGCAGCATGTCGTAGCCGCCGCAGAGCTGGCACGCGAAGCAGGTGCACACGTCGAGCACCCAGGTGCCCATCTCCTGCTTGTAGTACTGGGTGTAGAACGTCGCCACGCCGAAGACCTTCGCGTAGGGCAGGCCGAGCGTCTCGGCGACGAACTTGATGACCTCGGCCGGGAGCCAGGCGAACTTCTCCTGCGCCAGCCAGAGCACCTTCATCACTGCCCCGTCGGACGTCGGGTACTGGGCGACCCAGCCGTCGATCCGCTGCTGCTCCTCGGCGGTCCACACCAGCTCCTCGTCCGAGAAGCGGCGCTCCGGCACCTGGCCGGGGACGTAGAGCGGTTTGGGAGAGGGAGAGTCCATTGAGCGATTGGGGGATTGAGTGAATGGGTGATTGTGCTGCCCGAATCACCCAGTCAGCGAATCAGAAAATCGGCGAATCACTTGTCGGCTTCGCCCATCACGGGGTCGATGGAGCCGATGAGGACGACGGTGTCGGCGACCATCGCGCCTTCGAGGAGGTGCTCCAGGCCCTGAAGGTTGGAGAAGCTCGGGGCGTTGATCTTCATGCGCCACGGGCTGCCGGTGCCGTCGGAGGCGAGGAAGAAGCCGAGTTCGCCCTTCGGGGCCTCGACGCCGTGGTAGACCTCGACGCCGTCCGGCGGGGCGACGCCCACGTCGGTCATCAGGAAGTCGTGGATCATGCCCTCCATCGAGTAATAGACCTCGTCTTTCGATGCGTACGAGTGCTTGGCGTTGTCGGCGCGGATCGGCCCCTTGACCTCGCCCGGGCCGCGCAGCCGGTCGAGGCACTGGCGGATGATGCGGACCGACTGCTCCATCTCCTCGACGCGGACGAAGTAGCGCGCGAGGCTGTCGCCCTCGGTGCGCATCGGCACCTCGAAGTCGACCTCGTCGTACTTGAGGTACGGCTCGAAGATGCGGAGGTCGTAGTCGATCCCGCAGGCGCGGACGTTGGGGCCGGTGAAGCCGAGGTCGAGGCACTCCTCGGGCGTCATTGTGCCGATGTCCTGGTTGCGGTCGATCCAGATGCGGTTGCGGTCGAGGAGCTTCTTCCAGTCGGCAACGTCGTTCTCGAAGTCGTCGCAGAAGCGCTGGATGAGGTCGAGGGCCGTCGGGCTGACGTCGAAGGCGATGCCGCCGATGCGGCTGTGGCTGACGGTGAAGCGCGCGCCGGCGACCTCGTCGAAGACCGAGTACAGCTCCTCGCGGTACTTGAAGGTCCAGAGGAAGACCGAGAGCGCGCCGGCGTCCATCACCATCGTCCCGATCCACAGGAGGTGAGCCGAGATGCGGGCGCACTCGCACATCATCGTCCGGATCCACTGCGCGCGCTGCGGCACCTCGATGTTGGCCAGCTTCTCGACCGCGAGGCACCACGCGACGTTGCTGTTGTAGGGGCTCATGTAGTCCATGCGGTCCGTATAGGGCATGAACTCCTGGAACGTCTTGACCTCGGCGAACTTCTCGAGCCCCCGGTGGAGGTACCCGATGTCGAGGAGGGCCGTGCGGATGTTCTCGCCGTCGAGCTTGACGACGACGCGGAGGACGCCGTGCGTCGCCGGGTGCTGTGGCCCGATGTTGAGGGTCATCTCCGCTTCGAGCGGGTCGTCCTTCTCGACGTGGATGTGCTTGCTCTCGAGGCGTTCGTAGAGCGCCTCGTTGTGGCGCGGCCAGAACGTGAACGTCTCGTCGTCCGGGTCTTGGCGGACAACGTCGACAGCAAAGGGACGGTCTAGGGTCTCCATAGGTCTGTTGGGTAGGGGCGGTTTCAAACCCGCCCGTACGGCGACTCGGCTTAGTCCTCCGGGACGTTACCGTGAGCGCGGGCGAAGGGGTCCATCGTGATCTCGCCGTCGTTCTCCTGCGGCGGGAGCGGGAGCGAGCCCGGGATGCCGAGCGTCGGGAATTCCTTGCGCGCCGGGTGGTACTCGAAGTCCTCGGGCATGAACATCCGCCGGAGGTCCGGGTGGCCGTCGAACGGGATGCCCATCATGTCCCACGCCTCGCGCTCGTGCCAGTCCGCCGAGCGGTGAACGCTCGTGATGCTCGGCACCGGGACGCCGTCGCCCACGCGGAGCTTGACGCGGATGCGCTTGCGCCGGGGGATGTGGCAGAGGCTGTAGAACACCTCGAAGCGGTCGTCCTCGGTGAACCGGTCGATGGAGCCGAGGTCGGAGAGGTAGGTGAACCCCTGCTCTTTCAGGAAGCGGACGACCTCGACGATCTGCTCGCGCTCGACGAAGACGGTCTGCTCGCCGGCGTACTCGACGACCTCGCCCACGGTCTCGCCAAACGCGGCGCGCAGCGCGTCGATTGTGTCCCCGACCTGCGTGCTCGCCTTCGCGTGCACGTTCGCGACCGGTTCGTCCTTCGGCGGAGCGGCAGGCGTGAAGAGAAACTTCAGCGTCTGCCGCTGCTGCGCCGGGTCGATGGTCTCGGTGCCGTCCGAGGCGATGTCGAGGGGTTCTTTCTTCATAGCTCAGGCCGCGTGCGGCCGCGGTCTCAGGTCGAAGTGTACTGCGCCGTCTCCTCGGGCGTCGCCAGGCGGACGGCGCGGTCGGCTCCGTCGCCGCCGAGGCCGCTCAGGTCGAGGCGGTCCGCAGCCCGGCCGTCGGCGTCCACGGCCTCGCGCTCGTCCTGCGTGATGGAGTACTCGTTGCGGATCTTCTCCTGGATGTCCATCAGCGCGTGGATGATGGCCTCCGGGCGCGGCGGGCAGCCGGGGACGTAGACGTCGACCGGGATGAAGTTGTCGACGCCCTGGACGACACCGTAGCAGCGGTGCATGCCGCCGGTCGAGGCGCACGCGCCCTGAGCGATGGCCCACTTCGGGTCCGGCATCTGGTCCCAGATGCGGCGGATGGCGTGGGCCATCTTGAACGAGACCCAGCCCGCGATGATCATCAGGTCGGCCTGGCGCGGCGAGAAGCGCATGGCCTCGGAGCCGAAGCGCGACACGTCGGCCTTCGGCCCGGCGAAGGCCATCATCTCGATGGCGCAGCAGGCGAGCCCCATCGGCATCGGCATGAGCGAGTTCGAGCGCGCCCAGTTCGTGACGGCGTCGACCGTCGTGGTGAGATACCCTTCTTGCATGGCAGGTCGGAGTCAGGTAAGAGTCTCTTCAACAGCGAGCCTAGCCGAACGTTTCGGATGGCGCGCCCATTTTCAACTGCGACTGAAACTTCACGCGCCCGGCAACTCTCCGGCGGCGACCGCTCGACTTAGTCCCAGTCCAGCCCGCCCTTCTTGATGTCGTAGACGAGCCCGACGAAGAGGATGAGGATGAAGACGAGGATGACGGCGAAGGCCCCCAGCCCGGCCCCCGCGTCGAGGAAGCCCTGGAAGCTGACGGCCCACGGATACATGAACACGACCTCGACGTCGAACACTATAAAGATCATCGCGACGAGGTAAAACTTAACCGAGTACCGCTCGCGCGCGGTGCCGATGGGGTCCATGCCGCTCTCGTAGGGGCTGGCCTTGACGTCGCGCGGGCGGCGCGGCCCGAGCCACTCGGCGAGCTTGAGCAGCGTGAGCGCCAGCCCGAGGGCCAGCAGCATCATGATGAAGATGGGGACGTAGTCGGCGAGCATCGGCGCGGTGGGAGCGGCAGGCTGGAAAATACGGGCTCGGTGCAGGCAAGCGGAAGGGGGCAAGCGGGGAAGAGCGGAAGAATGCGCTGCCTGCTCGTGCCGGCCTGGGCACGGCACCGCCGTGCCCCTACGCCAGCCCGACGCGTTCGAAAATGGTATCGACTTCGCGGAGGTGGTACGACGCGTCGAAGGCGTCGGCGATGGCGTCGGCCGCGAGGTGGTCGGGGACCGACGAGGCCTCGACGACGGCGCGGAAGCTCCGGCGCTCGCGCCAGGCCTGCATCGCGAGCGGCTGGACGAGGTCGTAGGCTGCCTCGCGGCTCATCCCAGTGTCGATCAGCTTGAGGAGCAGGCGCTGGCTGAAGACGAGGCCGTGCGTGCGCTCCAGGTTCTCGGCCATCCGGTCGGGGTAGACCTGGAGGCGCTCGACGATGCTCGCCATCCGGTGGAGGGCGTAGTGGAGGACCGTCGTGGCGTCAGGGAGGATGACACGCTCGACGGACGAGTGGCTGATGTCGCGCTCGTGCCAAAGCGCGACGTTCTCGTAGGCCGCGACCATGTACCCGCGCAGCAGCCGCGCCATGCCGGTGACGTTCTCGCTCCCGACCGGGTTGCGCTTGTGCGGCATCGCGCTCGACCCCTTCTGGCCCGGGCGGAACGCCTCCTCGGCTTCGAGGACCTCGGAGCGCTGGAGGTGGCGCACCTCGACCGCCAGCCGCTCCAGGCTCGCGCCGACGACGGCGAGCGTGGCGAGGTAGTAGGCGTGGCGGTCGCGCCCGAGGACCTGGGTCGAGATCGGGGCCGGGCGCAGGCCGAGACGCTCGCACGTCAGGCGCTCGACCTCCGGCGGGATGTTGGCGAACGTCCCGACCGCCCCCGAGAGCTTACCGACGCGGACCTCCTCGGCGGCGCGGCGGAAGCGCTCGCGGCCCCGGACCACCTCGTCGTAGGCGAGCGCGAGCTTCAGCCCGAAGGTCGTCGGCTCGGCGTGGACGCCGTGGGTGCGGCCGATCGTGAGCGTGGTCCGGTGCGCGCGGGCCTTCGCAGCCAACACGTCGATCATCCGGTCCAGCGCCGCGGCGAGGAGGTCGTTGGCGCGCGCAAGGCGGAGGCTGAGAGCGGTATCGACCACGTCGGACGAGGTCAGGCCGTAGTGGACCCACTTCTTCTCCTCACCGAGCGTTTCGGACACGGCCCGGGTGAAGGCCACGACATCGTGCCGGGTCTCCTCCTCGATTTCATGGATGCGGTCCACGTCGAACCGGGCGTCCCGGTAGAGGACCTCCACGTCCTCAGCGGGAACCGCGCCCGTGGCCTCGCTCCAGGCGGCGCAGGCGGCGAGTTCCACGTCGAGCCAGGCCTGGAATTGGCCCTCCTCGCTCCACAGAGCGGCCATTTCGGGGCGGGTGTATCGGGCGATCATGCGTTCGGATAGGCGGCAGGTGGACGGGACCGAAAGGTAACCCCTTTCCGGGCGCAGGCTCGGCTCCCAAAGTCTAGCCAAACCAAGCGACCAGCTTGACAGAACCTGCGAAACGGTTCTGTACGCGTCGCGCTTTGTTTCTCTTTCACCGGTCGCCCCCGACTTCCCACCCAACACAGGTACCATGAGCACTGTCCTTCTCCGTGCGGTCCCTTTCCTCTTTCTGTTTGCCGCCCTGGTGGGCTGTGACGCGGTCGACGACGTTGCGCCCGCATCCGGCACTGTCGCTTCCGAGACCGGCGAGACAGCGGCCATGGCGACGCCTTCCGAGACGATCCGCATCTCGAACCGCTACATCGTCGTGTTGGCTGAGTCGGTCAGCAACTCGACCGGGAGCGCGTCCTCGAAGGAGGCGCGCCCCTTTTTCTATGCATCATATCGTTACTTGCATTCAGCAGCTTCCGGTCATACCCTCGGGCCGTCTTCGTTCTTTCTCCACCAGCGGGCAGGTCGCTCGTAGCGAGTCGTCTTCCCCGCCCCTCACCCTCAGCCTCATGAACCGCTTTTCCTTCCGCGCCGCCCTCGGTGCCCTCACCCTCACGCTGCTACTGGCCGCCTGCGACACCGCGACCGAGACCCCGGCCTCGGCAACAGCCGACGCCGAAGCGCTTGGGACCGCCACCGACGAAGCCCTTCACGCCCGGCCCGCCGAGGATGTCCTCATTCCCGGCCGCTACATCGTGGTGCTGGCCGAGGAGCCCGTCGCCCTCGCCCGCGGCACCGCCGCCCGCGACCTGCGCGACCTCACCGCCGAAGTCGCCGCGCGCGGCGCCGAGGTGCGCCACACCTACGAGCACGCCCTGACCGGCTTCGCCGCCGCGATGAGCGCTGACGAGGCCGCCGCCCTGGCTGACGACCCGCGGGTGCTCTACGTCGAGCAAGCGCAGCGTGCCTACCTCACCGGCACCGGGACGCAGGGCGGAGCCACCTGGGGCCTCGACCGCGTCAACGCCCGCTCGGGCTTCGACAACCAGTACGGCTGGCGGGCGAGTGGTGAAGGCGTGACGGCTTACATCATCGACACCGGCATTCGCATCACGCACAACGACTTCGGCAACCGGGCCAGCTACGGCTACGACTTCCGCGACAACGACCCGGTGGCGAGCGACTGCAACGGGCACGGGACGCACGTCGCCGGCACCGTCGGCGGGGCCACGTACGGCATGGCGAAGGACGTGGACCTGGTCGCGGTGCGCGTCTTCGGCTGCGGGCCCTTCGGCAGCAGCGACGACATCATCGCGGGCTTCAACTGGGTGGCGGCCAACGCGCAGCTTCCGGCCGTTGCCAACGCCAGCCTGTCGATGGGCAACACGTCGGCGGCACGGGCGGCGACGCAGAGCATCGTGGACGCAGGCGTGGCCTTCGCCGTCGCGGCCGGCAACGGCTACGGTGCCAACGCCTGCAACGGCATGCCCGCCGGCGTCGCCGACGTGATGACGGTCGGCTCGACGGACAACACCGACCGCCGCTCGTCGTTCTCGAACGTCGGAAGCTGCATCGACTTCTTCGCTCCCGGGTCGAGCGTCACCTCGGCGTGGTACACCAGCAACTCGGCCACGAACACGATCAGCGGCACGTCGATGGCCTCGCCGCACGTCGCGGGCGCTGCGGCGATGTACCTCGAGGCGCGCCCGAACGCGTCGCCGGCCAAGGTGCGCAACGTCATCTTCAACTTCTCGACCAAGAACGCCGTCTCCAACTCGAGTTCGCCGAACAACCACCTGCTCTACAACGGTGGCAACCCGGGCAGCAGCGTCGGCGGCGGCGACATGTTCTCCACACTCGACTAGCGTACTTAGCTGCCTAGCAGCGCCATAGCGCTGGCAAAAGCACCACCGGGAGCGCGCCTCGCAGGAGGCGCGCTCCTTTTTTCTTTCTGCCTGCCACTCCGTCACTTGCATTGAGCAGCGTCCGGTCATACTCTCGGGCCGTCTTCGTTCTTTCTCCACCGGCGCACGGGTCGCGCTCGCCGAGACGACCCGCTCGCCCAGCACTCTCACCCTCATGAACCGCTTTTCCTTCCGCGCCGCTCTCGGCGCCCTCACCCTCGCCTTCCTACTCGCCGCTTGTGACACGGCTACGGAGCAAGCCCCGGCGTCGGCCTCGGCTGACCCTGCCGCCGCCCAGGCCGAAACGAAGGCCTACAGCGCCCGCCCCGCTGAGGATGTCCTCATTCCCGGCCGCTACATCGTCGTGCTGGCCGAGGAGTCCGTCGCCCTCGCCCGCGGCACCGCCGCCCGCGACCTGAGCGACCTCACCGCCGAAGTCGCCGCGCGCGGCGCCGAGGTGCGTCACACCTACGAGCACGCCCTGACCGGCTTTGCCGCCGCGATGAGCGCCGACGAGGCCGCCGCCCTGGCTGACGACCCGCGGGTGCTCTACGTCGAGCAGGAGCAGGAGGTCTACCTCACCGGCACCGGGACGCAGGGCGGGGCCACCTGGGGCCTCGACCGCATCAACGCGCGTAGCGGTCTGGACAACCAGTACGGCTGGCGCGCTTCGGGCGAGGGCGTGACGGCCTACGTCATCGACACCGGCATCAACCTCTCGCACAACGAGTTCGAGGACCGGGCCAGCTACGGCTACGACTTCCGCGACAACGACGCCGTCGCCGAGGACTGCAACGGGCACGGGACGCACGTCGCCGGCACTGTCGGCGGCGCAACCTACGGCGTGGCGAAGGATGTCGACATCGTCGCAGTCCGGGTCTTCGGCTGCGGCAACTCCGGTGACACCGGCGAGATCATCGCGGGGTTCAACTGGGTGGCGGCCAACGCGCAGCTTCCGGCCGTCGCCAACGCGAGTCTCGGCGGCGGGGCCTCGGACGCGATGGACGCGGCCGCGCGCGGCGTGGTCAACGCAGGCGTCGCCTTCGCGGCCGCAGCCGGCAACGGCTTCCTCGGTCTGTTTGCGCAGAACGCCTGCGGTACCTCGCCGGCCCGAGAGCCCAGCGTGATGACCGTCAGCTCGACGGATGACACTGACCGGCGGGTCAACTACGCCAACTACGGCGACTGCGTAGACGTCTTCGCACCGGGCCGCGCCATCACCTCGGCGTGGTACACCAGCAACTCGGCCACGAACACCATCGAGGGCACGTCGATGGCCTCGCCGCATGTGGCGGGTGCCGCGGCACTTTTCCTCGAAGTTCGCCCGAACGCGACCCCGGCCCAGGTGAGCAACGCGCTCTTCAACTTCTCGACGAAGAACATCGTCCAGAACCCGCGCTCCGACAACGCGCACCTGCTCTACAACGGCGGCAGCCCGAGCAGCAGCGCCGGCGGCGACGCGCTCACCTGGTAGTCCTGCACGTCCTGTGCTCGCCGAGCACGCACGAGGGCGGCTCTCATGTGGGGGCCGCCCTCGCTCTGCTTTGTGTCGCAGGGGCGTGTGGCAATGCGTCCCTCCACCGACCGAGACGGCTCCTGCCGCAGACTCCGCGCTCTGGCGTCTCCGCGAACCGGTGTCAGTCCGAGAACGGCCCGGTCTGGCAGGTCACCTTGCCCACGCCGGCCTCGACGCGGACGTGGAACGCGTCGTCTTCGTCCTCCACCTGGGGGCTGTGCCACCGCCCCTTGCTGCGCTTGATGTAGCCGTCGGGGATCTCGACCTGGGCCAGCCACGAGTCGGAGGCGTGGAGGATGACCGGCGCGCCCTCCGGCAGCGCGATGCGGACCGAGGCCATCCCGACCTCGATGTCGGCGCGCGCGCCGGGGGGCAGCGGCCCGCCCGTGAAGTCGAGCCCGAAGGAGCCCGCCCCGCCGTCGAACGAGAACCGTTCGAACCGGGCGTTGCCGAGGCGGTGCGTGTCGAACGTCGCCATTCCGGCCTCCACCTCGAGGTCGTCCATCACCACCGGGTTGGGCGTGTCGAAGGCGAGGCGCGTCTTGGCCATGCCGCTCTCGATGCTGAGCCGCTCGACCTGGAACCCGCTCAGGTCGAGGTCGGCCTCGGCCATGCCGAGTTCGAAGGCGAGGTCGAGCGGGACGCGGTCTGACAGAAACAGGAGCCACTCGTTGTCCTCGGGGATGCGGATGCCGCGCACCGTGATGCCGCCGTCGTCTTTGCTGCCCGAGTCCAGCCCGAGGTCGACGTGGGCGGTGCCGTCCTCGTAGGCCACCTCCAGTTCCGGCACCATGTCGTCCTCCTCGAGCGCGATCTCCGCCTGGAACAGGTACCCCTCCTCAGCCTTGCCGACGGCGACCCGCCCGAGGGCGAGCTCGAGGTCGGCCTCCAGCCTCGTCTCGCGTTCGAGGGGGACCTCGAAGTAGTAGCGCTCGGTGAACGAGGCTAGCACGGGCACGGCGGCGAGGAGGAGAGGCAGCGCCAGCCAGGACGCGCGGAGGGGGGCGTTTCGCCCGAGTAGTCTGTTGCTCATAGCACCGCCCTACGGGGGGGAGTGGGTGGAGTTACGGAGGATCGGCTCTCCTCGGTAACTCCACGGTTCGGTAACGCCACAGTCAGAAATCGCCGCGCTGGTCGCGGAGGTACCTGTAGAGGAGCGCGCGGGCGCGGAAGATGTGCGCCTTGACGGTCCCGAGCGGCAGGTCCAGTTCCGAGGCGATCTCGTCGTAGCTCATCTCCTGCTGGTGCCGCATCACGATCACCCGGTGGTACTTAGGCGGGAGCGCGTTGATGGCCTCCTGGATCAACTCCCGCCGCTGGTCGGCCATGACGTGCCGGTCGGGGCGGTAGGTCGTGTCGGGCAGCTCGTAGGGCCGGTCGTCGTCCCGGCCGAGCGCGGGCTGGTCGATGGAGAACGTCTTGAGCTTCTTCTTGCGCAGGTAGTCGATCGTGTGGTTGGTCGCGATCTTGTAGAGCCACGTCGAGAAGGCATAGGCGCTGGAGTAGGAGCCGAGTGAGGTGAAGGCCTTGATGAAGCTCTCCTGGACGAGGTCGTCCACCATCTGCTGCTCGCGCACCATCCGGGCGACGTGGCGGCGGATCGGCTCGCGGTACTTCTGCATGAGCTGCTGGTAGGCCTCCTGGTCGCCGCCGAGGGCGTCGGTGACGAGCGTGCGGTCCTGTTCGCTGGAGGCGGAGGGCGTGTCGGCGGACGGGCGGGCCATGCAGGACGGTAGCGGGGGAACAGGACGGGCGGAATCTACGGACCGCCAACGCCGGGTTCAAAAGCGAGGGTGGGCAGGGGTGCGCCTGTGGCGCGAAATGGGAGGAGCGGGGGGAATGGGGGGATACTTCGGTGTGGAAGAGAAAGGAGGGTGGGGAGAGAAAGGGTGAACGGGCGAATGGTGAGGACGGGGCGGGGACCGCGCTCCTCCTCCATCCTCCCGCTCAGCGGACGTTGGCTCAGAGCGGGACGGTCTCGGTAACTATCTTGACTTTTTTACTCGTGCCCCCGACTCGCCCAATGCGCCGCCTCGCCCTCGCCGCCCTCGTCCTCGCCGGGTGCCAGTCCCCGGATTCTGACCGGACGCTGGGTCTTGCTTCTGACTTCGACGCCGCTGCGGACTCGGCCGACGCCGTCAGCGCGCGCGTCCTCGCCCAGAACCTGGACCGCCTCACCGCACTCGCCGACTCGGTCGAGGCCGCGCTCCGACCCGTCCCGCTCTTGACCTCGGCCGAGCGCCGCGCCCTCGGGCGCTACTCCAACACCCAGCACCTCGCCGCCGCCCGCCGTCTCGGCGTCCCGCAGCCCGTCACCGACGCCGCCCGCACCGACCTCGTCGCCGAAGGCCGCCTCGTGCCGCTGGAGGACTCCGAGTTCTGGACCGTCCGCAAACTCGACTACTCGTCGGCGCTCGTCACGCCGGACACGCGGGCGCTCCTCGAAGAGGTCGGGCAGCGCTTCCAGGCCCGCCTCGCCGCGTTCGGCCTGCCCCCGCTCCGGTTCGAGGTGACCTCGGTGCTGCGCACGGCCGACGACCAGGCGCGCCTACGCCAGACCAACCCCAACGCGGCGCGCGGCGCGAGCGCCCACCAGTTCGGCACGACGGTCGACCTCGCCTACAGCAGCTTCCGCGCTCCGCAAGGCCCAGTGCTCGGCCTCGACACCGCCGACGTGCCCTGGCTCGCTGCGCCGCTCCGCCGCGTCGAAGCCCTGGCGGTCGAGACTGGTGCCGCCCGGATGTCGCGTGAGCTCCAGGCCGAACTCGGCGACGTGCTCGTTGCGATGCAGGACGAGGGCAAGGTGCTGGCGCTCCTCGAAGTCCGGCAGCCCGTCTACCACATCACCGTCGCCCAGCGGTATTAGAGGCTGGGGCCTTGGGGGTCGCATCGTCGACCTACTAACCAACTACTGATACTAATAGCACATCGCCTCACGCCTCCGGCAGGCCGAGGTCGGGCAGGCTCTCGACGATCCGCACGGTCTCGACGCTGACGTGCGTGACGCGGCGGATGAGTTGGAGCAACTCGTCGCCGGCGAAGGCGGCGTTGGGGTCGTGGGTGATCTGGCTGCGCTTGTCGGTCTTGACGCGGAGCTGGTCGACGAGCCATTCGAGGGCGGAGCGGTTGCCGAGCCGGTAGCGGTGCGCCTCCGCCGGGATGCCGGTGAGGGTGACGGCGTCGTTGACGCGGAGCGTCCCGGCCTCGGCGTCGAGCTTCATCTTCTCGACGCGGTAGCCGGCGGCGAGTCGGGCGCGAGCGTCGGCACGGGGCAGCGGGGGTTACGGGCCGGAAAGAAACCGCTGCCCGCGCAAAGAAGCAACCGGCCCGCCGCCTCGGTGCCAGACGGGACTTGGTAGGGCGTGCTCGCCGAGCGCGCCGTGCCCCTGCCGGAATCGCTACGCGTGGGCGGGTCGTGAATCGTCAGCGCGTCGGGAACGGGGACGGTGCTGCCCGGTGGAGGCGGCTCCGTGATCCCGAACTGCTATGCCCCCTCGCATCCTCCTCTTCACCGGCAAGGGCGGCGTCGGCAAGACGACCTGCGCTGCGGCGACGGCGCTCGAGGCCGCCCGGCGCGGCCACCGCACGCTCGTCCTCTCGTCCGACCCCGCGCACTCCCTCGCCGACGCGCTCGACCGCCCGCTCGACCCCGAGCCGACCGACGTTGCGGAGAACCTCCACGCGATGGAGGTCGACCTCTACTACTCGATGCAGAAGTACTGGTCGAGCATGCGCGACCTCATGCTCTCCGTCTTCAAGTGGCAGGGCGTGGACCGGATCGCGGCCGAGGAGATGGCGGCGCTCCCCGGCATGGGCGAGGCCTCGGCGCTCCTCTGGCTCGACAAGTTCTACCGCTCGGGCGACTACGACCTCATCGTCCTCGACTCCGCCCCGACGGGCGAGACGCTGACGCTCCTCACGCTCCCGCAGGTCGCGCAGTGGTGGGTCTCGAAGGCGTTCCCGTTCCAGAAGACGGCCTTCAAGCTCGGCGGCCTCGCCGTCCGCAAGACGACCGGCATCCCGCTCGACCGGGGCTACGCCGAGCTCGACCGCCTCTTCGGGGTCCTCGGCGAGATGCAGCGGGTGCTGCAGGACCCAGCCGTCGCCTCGACCCGGCTCGTGATGAACCCAGAGCGGATGGTGATCGCCGAGGCGCGGCGGGCCTACACCTACCTCCAGCTCTACGGCTACGGCGTCGACGCGGTCGTCGTCAACCGGATCATCCCGCCGGAGCAGGCCGGCGAGGTGATGGCGGCCTACGTCGCGGCGCAGGCGGGCTACCTGGAGGAGATCGAGGGCAGCTTCTCGCCGCTGCCGATCTTGCGCGTGCCGCACGTCGGGCGCGAGGTCTTCGGCCTCGACTTGCTGCGCGAGATCGGGGCCGGCCTCTACGCCGAGCGCGACCCGGCCGAGGTCTTTTACGCCGAGCAGGCCTACCGGATGGACACCGAGGGCGAGGCCTACGTCCTCTCGGCCCACCTCCCGTTCGCCGAGGCCGACGACGTCTCGGCCGAGCAGTTCGGGGACGAACTCGTGGTGCAGGTCCGCAACCAGCGGCGCACGTTCGGGCTGCCGAACTTCCTGGCCTACTACCGCCTCGCCTCGGCTGCGCTCGACGGCGACTGGCTCCGGGCGCGCTTCGAGCCGCAGGCCGGGATGTAGCACCCGGCGGGGTGGCACCCACCGAGGGTTTCGTGTAGCTTCTGCGCCTTTCCCCCTTTACCCTGCTCTTCCATGCGCCTGGCCACGCTCCTCGCCGCCGCCCTCCTCGCCACCGCGGCCACCGCTCAGCCCCAGCGCCTCGCCGGGCCAGACACGCCGGACCCACAGAAAGCGTACGATGCCCAGGCCCAGCGCATGGGCGTGGACCTCTCCGTGACCTGGGAAGGATCGCCGCAGTGGCTCGAGGGCGCGTCCGTGCTCGGGAACGACGTGCTCGGGGTGCTTTTTGGCACCCAGTTCCTCGGGGGCTCCAGCGTCTCGCCCAGCGAAGCGTTCCCGGTCCAGATCGTGTTCTCCGACGCGCTCGAGACGCGCGGCCAGACGTTCCGCCCCACTGGTACCACCGGCACCTGGAGCACGGTCGGCGTGGGGACGGTCCCCGGCGAAGCCTACGACATCTCCGACCCGGCCAACCCGCGGCGTCTCAACCTCGTCTTCGCCGAGGCGAGCACCCCTGACTTCGCGTGGGAACCCGACGGAAGCGTCGAAGGCGGGCGGGAGTGGCTCTACGTGATGGCGAGCGACTATGACTCGACCGGTCAAGCCTATGCCGGCGCTTCGTTTCTCAGTGGCCCGCTCGAGGATCATGTCTACATCTTCCAGTCGAGGCTGGTCGACGGCCGGAGCTTCCTCGAAGCCGACCCCTCGACGCTCACGATCCGGCCCGCCCGCATTGCAGGCCTGGAAGGCACCCCCAACGGGAGCGGCGTCGACCTGACGTGGTCCTACGATGCCCCACCCGAGGTGGCCGGGCTCCGGGTCTACACCGGCCTCACCTCTCCGGCCAGCGACCTCCTGGCTACGCTGCCCCCCTCGCGCTCTTCCTACACTCACGCCGTAGGCGGCATTGACCTCCGGTACTACCGCGTCGAAGCCCTCAGCAGTGGCGGCGAGGTCGTCGACATCAGCCAGGAGACGCGTGCGCGGCCGACGGACGCCTTCAACACCACCTTGCTCGGCCAACTCGACGAGCGCGGCAGCTACGGCGACCTCTGGGGGTATGTTGACCCCGCCACGGGCCGCGAATACGCCCTGCTGACCTCTCGGAACGAAGGTCTCAGCATCGTCGACCTCGACCGGGCGACCCCAACGGAGGTCGGCTTCGTCCCAGGCATTACCGTCGGAACCTTCGGCGTCGTCGCCGACGCGAAGGACATCAAGACCTACCGGCAGTACGCCTACCTCGCCCACGAATTCAAGGACATCCTCATCGTCGACCTCTCGGACCCGGCCAGCCCGCAAGTCGCGGGGCGGCTCGACGTGCAGCCCAGCCGGCCCGACGGCGGCTCGCACAACATCTTGGTCGACGGCGACTACCTCTACGTCGTCGGAGGGCGCGACCCCGGCGGCCTCCGCATCTACCACCTCGCCGACGACCCCACCGACCCCCCGCTCGTCGGCCAGATCAACGGCACCGACGGGCAGACCTACTACCACGACCTCGACATCGTCGGCGACATCGCCTACGCGGCGGCCATCTACGACCAGGGCATCGACGTGCTCGACCTCTCGGACCGCACGAACCCTGAGGTGATCGAGACGATCATCTACCCGGCGACCTACCAGGGGGCGCACAACGTGTGCGCCACGCCGGACGGGGAGACGATCTTCGTCGGGGACGAGATCGGGTCGGGGCCGTGGACGCGGGCCTTCGACGTGAGCGATCTCAGCGACCC